>JANXRO010000191.1 GCA_025356765.1 Hyphomicrobiales bacterium
GGGCTTTTATTGGTGGCGGCACTTTTTGCGTCTGGCATCGATAGCGTGGGCGGCATTCCTTATTTGCGCGCCGTTCGCCCGCATGAACGCCAACGCATGACGGCGGTTTATCGCACTTTCATTGAATTTTCTGATTTGATCCCAAGTTTGATTTTTGCTGTGGCTCTGCGCCACTTTGATGTGTCGATTGTATTCATCATTTTAGGGGGCTGTTTAAGTGCTATGAGCATTTTGGTGTGGCGTTTTCTGCCGAAATCAATGTAGTCTAGCCCAACGGGGAACGACTGATATGGCAAAGCCATTATTGATTATTGGCAACAAGAATTATTCATCATGGTCATTGCGCCCCTACATGGCTCTTGCGGGGGCGGGCATTGCTTTTGAAGAAAAGCTAATTCCCTTTGGCCAGCCGATTGGAAACGCCGAATTTTTGAAAAAACTCAGACGGTATACAAAGGCTGGCCTCGTTCCGGTTTTGCAGCATGATGGTTTGACGGTATGGGACTCTTTGGCGATTTTGGAATATCTTGCCGAAACGTGGCCTCGTAAAAATTTGTGGCCAACGAACAAGGCGGCGCGCGCCATGGCCCGTTCAATTTGTGCGGAAATGCATTCAGGCTTTCGGCATTTGCGTAATGGTTTTCCGATGAACTTGCGCAGGCACTATAAACCCTTGGTTTTGAATGATGCTGTTTTGCAAGATGTGGCGCGCATGGAATATATCTTTGCACAAGCGCGCAAGCTTTATGGGCAGGATGGGCCGTTTTTGTTTGGCGAATTTTCAAATGCTGATGCGATGTTTGCACCAGCGCTGACACGGTTGGAAACATTTGCCATTCCAGTTTCCAAATCTACCGGAAAGTATATCCACGCTGTTTTAGGCACAAAGGCTTTCCAAAAATGGAAAGCCGATGCGCTGAAGGAAACGTGGATTGTTGCAGAAGACGAAGTGGATTAGTTGATGCGATATTCGCACACCCATTTTCCTGCTTGTTTGTAAACGTTAACGTCGTAGCCATTGCCGTGGGTTTTGCGGCAGTAGTTCAACACGTCTATATAGCTCGCTGTGCTTGCGCGACGCGGAGCATGCCTTTTTTTGGCTTCAGCCGTCAAAGGAACCATTGTCAAAACCAAAATTGCCGCAACGGTTACAATGTTATGTAGTTTCATATTTCCCCCAAGTTCATTTTGACGTTGTTATTTTCCCAAGATGTCAGCAGTTTTTAGCTCCGTCAACACCTTTCGGTTGTATCCGGAAAATATGTTTATTTGAGCAAATTATGGGGAAAGGCTTATGCGCCCGCCACTTTGCCGGATGAGTTTGCCTGACAGTTCAAGATCCATCACCACGCCCATTACCTGTTCGGCGCTGCCGCCGCTTTCACGAATGATATCGTCAATATCAACTGGCGTTGGCGAAAGCAGATCGGCCACACGTTGATAAAGGTCTGGTGAAGCAGGACTGATTTTCAGGGCAGGCGGTTCCCACAAATTTTCTTGCGCTGGTTTAGTTTGGCCCTGTACATGTTCCAACACATCTTGGACTGATGTTAACATATGTGCGCCGTCTTTGATCAGGCGGTTTGTGCCTTCACATCGTGGATCCAGTGGCGAGCCCGGCACAGCGAAGACTTCACGGCCTTGTTCGTTAGCAAAGCGAGCGGTGATTAGAGAGCCAGAGCGCGTTGCGGCTTCAATAATAATTGTGCCCAATGCGGCGCCTGAAATAATGCGATTGCGCCGGGGAAAATGTTCAGATTTGGGTGTGGTGCCAGGCGGGTTTTCGCAAATCAAAACCCCGCGTTCGGCAATGGCGCGTTGTAACTTTTCATTTTCGGGTGGGTAAAAGTGATCGATACCGCCGGCCACCACGGCCATGGTTCCAGTTTGCAACGTTGCCTCATGGGCCGCTGTATCAATGCCGCGTGCCAGGCCTGACACAATGACAAAACCCACCTCGGCCAATTGCGAGGCAATTGTTCGCGTGTAGCGCAAGCCGACGGCCGAAGCGTTGCGCGCACCAACGATGGCAAGCGAGGGCTGATGCACAAGTTCAGCGTTGCCTATCATCCAAATTAACGGAGGTGCTGATGGAATTTCGCGCAAGAGTTTTGGATAATCTGGTTCACTTAAGCCAACACAGCGCGCGCCAAATGCTTGGCCCCGGGCCAAATCTTGTTCCGCCCGATCTGCCGCATAGAGTTTTAGGCTGCGCCGCAAGCCGCCGCGTTGTGAAAGTTCGGGCAGGGCTTCAATGGCTTTTGCGGCAGTGCCATAGCGGCCCAACAATTGTTGAAAGGTTATGGGGCCAACATTTTCGCTTAAACTCAGGCGCAGCCAATCTAATCTATCAGCATCAGTAAGTTCGCGTGTCTTGGTCATACTTTTTTGGCGAAGCTTATTTTGGATTCGTTATGCGTCAACAGCCGCATAATATTTGCACGGTGCATGAACCAAATGACGATGACTAGTATCGCCAGCGGCATGACGAGCCGATCAAGACCCAAGATCATTGCGAGGAGCGGCTGCAAAAACGTTGCAACCAAAGCGGCCAAAGAAGAATAGCGAAACAGCAATGCGGTTAACAACCACGCTCCTAAAAACAACACGCCAAGAGGCCAGTAAAGCCCAAACAGAACGCCAATAAATGTAGCGACACCTTTGCCGCCTTTAAATTTCAACCAGATTGGAAACGTGTGGCCAGCCATTGCGCCAAAGGCTGCTGCAATATCCGAGTTCAAACCCCAAAAATGTGCGGCGATCAAAACCGGTATCGTTCCTTTCAGCGCATCTGCAATCAACGTGAAAAGGGCCAATTTTTTATTGCCGGTGCGCAACACATTGGTTGCACCAATATTGCCCGAACCAATTTTACGAACATCGCCCAGGCCAGCTGCATTGGTGATGATCAGACCAAATGGAATGGAGCCAAAAGCATATCCCAAAACACATGCAAACAACAAATTGATCATTTAGGCACGGTAATTAAAAATTACAGTTCCCGCAACCACCGTTTCAATGACGCGGCCTTCTAGGGTTCTATGTTCGAACGGCGAATTTTTTGAGCGGGAATAAAGGCTTGAAGGTTCAACCAGCCAGCTTCGGTTGGGATCGACCGCAATAAAATCTGCGGCGCCGCCAATTTTTAGTTTACCGCCTTCAAGCCCCAGCAGTTGTGCAGGAGCCTCTGACATTGCTTGCGAAAGTTTTTGCAAACTTATGTTATCATTATGAAATAATGAAAGTGCGGCGCTCATAAGTGTTTCTAATCCCGTTGCCCCGAAGGCCGCTTCGGCAAAGGGCAGGCGTTTGGTGTCTTCGCTTTGCGGGTTATGGCCTGAAACGATGATGTCTATTGTGCCATCTGCCAAACCCGCCACCAATGCTCGCCTGTCGTCTTCGCTGCGCAAGGGTGGGGAAAGTTTGAAAAACGTGCGATATGCGCCGATGTCATTTTCATTCAACACCAGATGGTGGATGGAAACGCCGCAAGAAACAGGTAGGCCTTTTTGTTTGGCGCGCCGCATCACTTCAACAGATTCAGCGCAAGAAATTTGGGATGCGTGATATTTGCACTTGGTCATTTCAACAAGGCGCAAATCACGCTCTAGCATCATCACTTCGGCCATCGCGTGGCTGCCACTAAGGCCCAAGCGGGTTGATGCTTCGCTGTTGTTCATAACGCCAGTGGCCAAGGTTGGCTCTTCCACATGTTGCACCACCAACATGTCAAAATCTTTGGCATACATCATGGCGCGGCGCAAAATATTAGCATTGGCAACTGAGCGCACGCCATCTGTGATGGCCACGGCCCCAGCGGATTTCATCAAGCCAATCTCGCTGATCAGTTCGCCTTTTGCACCTTTGGTTATGGTGCCCATGGGATATACGCGCACTTTGGCTGTGTCTCTGGCGCGGCGTAAAATGTAATCCACCATAGCGGCATCATCAATGGCTGGTTCTGTGTTGGGCATGACGATCATGGTTGTCACACCACCTGCGGCGGCCGCATCAGACGCCGTTGCCAATGTCTCGCGATAGTCAGTGCCGGGTTCGCCTGTAAAAACGCGGGCATCGACAATGCCGGGTAAAATCACTTTGCCAGCGCAGTCAACAATAGGGGTTAAGCTTCCAACGCTGTCACGCGTTACGTCATTGCCGATGGCCAAAACGCGACCATGTTCGATGAGCAGGCCGCCTTCTCCGGTGGCGAACTTTGCATTGAGCCAAGCTTTTTTCATGCGTTGTGGCCTTTACGAGAAAGTGCATCAAGCACGGCCATGCGCACAGCAACACCCATTTCCACTTGTTCACGGATAACCGATTGAGCACCATCGGCTACGGAAGAATCGATTTCCACGCCGCGGTTCATCGGGCCGGGGTGCATGACCAAGGCTTTTGGTTTGGCGTATTTCAGCTTTTCCTCGGTCAGCCCATAAAAGTGATAATATTCACGTTGCGATGGCACGAAGGTTCCGCTCATGCGTTCTAGCTGCAAGCGAAGCATCATCACCACATCAGCGCCTGCCAAGCCGTCTTTCATATTATGAAACACGGTACATCCAAACTTATCAATGCCTGATGGAAGCAACGTTGACGGGCCAACCACGCGCACATGGGCCCCCATTTTAGTGAGCATGTGAATGTTTGAACGCGCCACGCGGGAATGAAACACATCGCCGCAAATGGCAATTTCTAAACCTTCCAAACGGCCAAAATGGCGGCGGATCGTCAGAGCATCGAGCAACGCTTGGGTTGGGTGTTCATGTTGGCCATCACCTGCATTGATTACCGCGCAACTGACTTTTTGGGCCAAAAGCTCCACTGCGCCCGAAGCTTGGTGACGCACCACCAAAAAATCGGGGTGCATGGCGTTAATCGTCATTGCCGTATCTAAAAGTGTTTCACCTTTGGAGACTGACGAGGTTGAAACTGCCATGTTCATCACATCAGCGCCCAAGCGCTTGCCAGCAATTTCAAAGGAACTTTGCGTGCGCGTCGAAGGCTCAAAAAACAGGTTTACTTGGGTGAGGCCAGAAAGAATTGCGTGGCGCTTATCAGCGTTGCGGTTAACCTCAACATAAATGTCTGCCAGATCGAGCAATTTGGGAATTTCAAGCGGAGATAAATCAGACACGCCGAGCAAATGCGCGGATTTTAAAAACACAGGCCGTTCGGGCAATTTGGTCATTAAAACGGTGGGATAGGCGAAAACGGGCAGAGGAGCAAGACTGAAAGAGAAACCCGCGCAACCGATGCACGGGTTTTAGAACTCAATTCATATTCGGCAAATTATTGTTTGGTGAGTTGTACGCTTTGCGCAATTTCGCCCAGAACTTTGTCATTGGCTTTTACGGCATCATCAGAGCCCCAGAACGTGAGCATGAGATATTTGTCAGGGGTTGAGGTTTCAATCAACGTAATGCTGAAATTGGTCGGGCCATCTTTGTCTTTTCCTTTGAAAAGAAAATCATGCATTTTAAGGCCGTTCTTTTCTGAGTCAGATTGTTGCTTGCTGCTTTCGTCAATGACTAGGCCTTGCTTTGTCAAAAGCGTCAAAGTTTCTGTTACTGCGGTGGCAATGTCTGCGCCTTGCACTTGTTCTGCGTCTACATAGATGCCCGCATCTGGCGAATTCATTTCAATGCCGTTATCGGTTTCATTTGGCTTCCAATCATCAGGAATGCTGATGGTGGCAATGGCATCTTGTGACGGAATTGAAAACACCTTGGCTTCGGCTGAAGCTGCAAAAACGCAAAGTGCACCCGCCAATGCGATCGTGTGATAAAACGCTTTAAATTTCAAAATGAATGTTCCTTTTTGTCGGCTGAATCGCCCTTGCAATTGAATTAGGCCAAAGTTTGAGGTGGGCGCAATGGCCTTTGCGAAAAGTAATTTATTGCACCTTGAACATGTTTGTTGAAACTTCTGGGCCAACAAATATCTGGTCGGCATAAATTTCATTGCCGCTCATTGCCACGCCGGTTGAGACTTTGAGATAATCTCGCGACAATAGAGTGTGGCGATGTTCAGAACTGCTAACCCAAGATTGGAACAGTTTTTGCGCCAAGCCATCTTTGGGCAAGTGGGTTGCTTTCCACATCACGGCGTTTTCACCCATGGTGGGCAGAATCATGGCACCACCGTGCAAGGCGCGCATGCGGCTGTCAAAATCTTGGCCCGTGCTGGCGGTGTGGCCTAAAAAGTGGTGTTGCAGCATATCCATGGCATGGGCACGAGCAGCAAAAAGCATTGCATCATCTTGCTTCAATGGTGCCAGCCCGTGGCTTTGGCGATACGCATTTGCGAGGGCAAACAATTGCCCTTCAATCGCTGGCTGAAACAAATGTTGTGTAACACCTGTTTTATAGACCCGCGCCACAAGCTGCACATATGTTTCGCCTGCTTGAGCTTTGTTCAATGGAGGAAGCCAGAAAACGGCCATCCATAAGGCAAGGCAGATCAAACGATTTAATTTATAGTTTTTCATTTTGCCTCATCCAGCAGGCCTTGCAAAATTACTGCGGCGGCCATTTGATCGATGTTTTCGGCACGCTTGGCACGCGACACCCCAGCTTCGATCATCTGTTGATCAGCTTCAAAGCTGCTTAAACGTTCATCCCAATAGATGATTGGGATGGGGGTGAGCTTTTCCAAATTTCTCGCAAAGGCTTTGGTGCTTTGCACGCGGGGGCCTTCGGAATCATCCATATTCAGCGGCAGGCCAAGAACAATAAGCCCAATGTGTTCTTTTTCCGCAAACTGCAAAAGCACTTTTGCATCAACCTGAAATTTAGTTCGGGCGATGGTCATGCGCGGCGTTGCAAATTGCATGGTGTAATCCGCCGTCGCGATGCCGATTGTGGTGGAACCCAGATCCAGGCCCATAACGCGCTTTAACGGGGGCAGGGCGGCCAAGCTGGCTCTAGCAATTTCAAGGCGTGAACTCATGACTTCGCAGATTATACATGCTAACTGGCGGAAATGACACTGCATACTGCAAGGCCTGTCGGCCCAATTGTTAGCCCGCTTCCGAGTGGTTTGTTGCCTGATTTGAGATTGTTGCCCGGGCGTTGGTTACACCTTGTTCCCTTGAACGTCGAACATCACGGCCAGAACCTTTGGAACTCCATCAATGGCAAAGACGAAGATGGCAAACTTTGGACATATATGGCTTTTGGCCCCTTTGCCGATCAGGCCACATTTATAGAGTGGTTAAAGGCACGCCAGGCGCAGAAAGATGCCTGGTTTTATGCTTATGTGAAGAGTGACACTGGCGAAGCCTTAGGCATGGGCTCTTTCATGCGGGCAGACCCTGCAAATGGCGTGATTGAGATTGGTTCTATATGGTTATCGAAAGCCTTGCAGAAAACCCGGGAAGGCACAGAGGCCATTTATTTGATGATGCGCCACGCTTTTGAAGATTTGGGCGTGCGCCGGCTGGAATGGAAGTGCGATTCGCACAACGCGCCCTCACGCCGGGCCGCCTTGCGCTATGGTTTCAAATTTGAAGGCATTTTCGAACAGCATATGATTATCAAAGGTCGCAACCGTGACACCGCGTGGTTTGCTTTGCTCGACAAAGATTGGCTGCGCGTGAAGCTGGCGTTCGAGACATGGCTGGCAGATGCTAATTTCGATGCCAATGGCCAAGAGAAAGCAAAGTTGCGGGTGAGCTAAACCCCTGCTATCCAACGCGCGAAGCAAGGAACCTTTCATGTCTGTTGATGATAAAACCGTTCGCCGCGTGGCGCGTTTGGCACGCATTAAAGTTGAAGAAAAAGACGTGCCGAAGTTGGCTGGTGAACTCAATGCCATTTTGGCATTTGTTGAGCAGCTGAATGAAGTTGATGTAACAGGCATTGAGCCTCTCACATCAGTTGTGGCAACAGATATGAAAAAACGCAAAGACGTGGTGACAGATGGTCATTATGCAGCGGCCATTGTTGCTTCGACACAATCTGAAGACAATTTTTTTATGGTTCCCAAGGTGGTTGAATAATGTCTCTTACAAATTTCACCATTGCCGAGGCCCGTGCCAAATTGAAGGCGCGCGAATTTTCTGCGCTTGAACTGACAGATGCTTATTTGGCGGCCATTGAAAAAGCCAAAGCATTGAACGCGTATGTTGCAACCACGCCAGACCAAGCCCGCGCCATGGCCAAGGCTTCTGATGCAAAATTGGCTTCTGGCACTGGTGGTGCTTTAGAAGGCATTCCGCTGGGCATTAAAGACTTGTTCGCCACCAAGGGCGTTCACACTCAGGCTTGCAGCCACATTTTGGATGGGTTCAAGCCCGGCTATGAATCTACCGTGACACAGAACTTGTGGAACGCGGGCGCTGTTATGCTGGGCAAGTTGAACATGGATGAATTTGCCATGGGATCTTCCAACGAGACAAGTTATTACGGCGGGGTTGTTAACCCTTGGCGGCGCAAAAATTCAAATGCCTCGCTGGTGCCCGGTGGTTCTTCTGGCGGCTCTGCTACTGCGGTTTCGGCGCATTTGTGTGCGGCGGCCACTGCAACCGATACTGGTGGTTCTATTCGCCAGCCTGCGGCTTTTACGGGGACCGTTGGCATTAAGCCCACTTATGGACGTGTTTCACGCTGGGGCACGATTGCCTTTGCATCATCGCTTGACCAGGCAGGGCCAATTGCACGCGATGTGCGCGATGCAGCCATCATGCTGCAGGCCATGGCATCGGTTGATGAGAAGGACACGACATCGGTTGATTTGCCAGTGCCTGATTATGAGAAGGCTTTGGGCCGCCCGCTAAAAGGCTTGCGCGTTGGCATTCCAAAAGAATATCGGCCTGATGGTTTGTCTTCTGAAATCAACGCGCTTTGGGACCAAGGCGCACAGTGGTTGAAAGAGCAGGGCGCCGCGATTGTTGAAATTTCGTTGCCCCACACGAAATATGCGCTGCCTGCTTATTACATCGTGGCACCGGCTGAGGCTTCATCAAACTTGGCGCGCTATGACGGCGTGCGTTATGGTTTGCGTGTGCCCGGCGATGACTTGATTGACACCTATGAGAAAACCCGCGCCGCTGGTTTTGGCCGCGAGGTGCAGCGCCGCGTTATGGTGGGCACTTATGTTTTGTCAGCAGGTTATTATGATGCTTATTATGTGAAGGCGCAAAAAGTCCGTACACTGATTAAACGTGATTTTGATGAGGCTTGGGCCAAGTGTGATGTGGTGCTGACGCCAGCAACACCATCACCTGCCTTTGCGCCGGGCGAAATTACGGACCCGGTTGAAATGTATTTGAACGACATTTTTACTGTGACTGTGAATATGGCTGGCCTTCCTGGTATTGCTGTTCCGGCTGGTCTGTCGGAGCTTGGTCTGCCGCTTGGTTTGCAGTTGATTGGCAAGCCATTTGATGAAGAGACGCTTTTCCAAACAGCCTTTGCCATTGAGCAGGCCGCAGGCAAATTCAAGGCATCGCAATGGTGGTAAGGCTTTTTGCCTTATTGCTTCTGGCGCTGGTGACAACTGCACAGGCCGAACCCTTGGTGGTGGGCGGCACAGAAATTGTTGCCCTAAAAGCCAACGGAAAATTGGCGCGAAGCTTACTTAAAAAATGTGATGCTGAGATTGCTTCGCCCATTCATGCGGTTGCGGATTTTGCGCCTCAACCGCATTACAGTGCCACAGGTGCAAACCCTGATGATGGCCAAGCCAAAGGCTTCACAGGCGATATCAGAATAGCCTATCGCGCCGCGTTGTGCTTCAGAATTTCGGGCAAAAAGGCTTATGCCCAGCACACGCAGACCATTGCAGATGCTTGGGCCAGCACCATGAAAACGGCCAATTCTCCACAAGGCAAGGGCGATATCAATTTCAACATGGCACAGTTGGTTGTTGCCGCCTCTTGGGTGAAAGATGGGTGGAACGCCGATAAATTCAGCCAGTGGCTTAAAGCCGTCATTGCCCCGCTTTCATTGAGCAGCGAACCCAATAATCGTGGCAATTGGGGTAACCTGCTTGATATGAGCATCGCTGTTTATTTGGGTGACAAGACGAAATTTAAAGCCGCACAAAACCGCTGGCAAGAGTTGATCATCAACGGTGTGGCCGATGATGGCACTATGCCGCTTGAGATTTGTCGCAGCAATTCATCCGATCATTGCGGCGGACCTGATAAAGGTATCAATGGCTTGGCCTATACGCATTATGCACTGCTTCCTGCCGTGCTTTCTGCCAAAATACAAATCGACAACGATGTGCAAGTTGAAACATCACCAGCGGGTGCGAAATTTGACCAAGCCGTTTCCAAAGCAATGGCCTTTACTGCCCACCCCGAAACGTTCCCCTATTACAAGGCAAACCACGGCAAATTGAATAAGCTAGATCACTGTGGCTATTTTGCATTGATGTTGCGCTATATTGAAGATGAAAATGCCCGCAGTGTTTTGGCAGCGGGCACTTGTAAATCTGATATATGGATGTTGCTGAAAATATTCAGCAACTGAAGCGGAATTAGCTCAGCTTCACCACGCGCAGATAAGGTTTCACAACCTTCCAGCCTTGTGGGAATTTTTCTTTCGCAGCGTCATCAGAAACTGAACCCAAGATGATTGCATCTTCGCCCTGTTTCCAATTCGCTGGCGTTGCGACTGACTTTGTTGCGGTAAGCTGCAAAGAGTCGATGACGCGCAGAATTTCATCAAAGTTGCGACCAGTGCTCATCGGATAGGTCATGGTCATCTTGATGCGTTTATCTGGGCCGATGATATAAACATTACGCACAGTGGCATTGTCTGCCGCTGTCCGCGTGCTAGCGTTACCGGAAGCGTTGGGGTGGATCATGCCGTAAAGCTTGGCCACGGTTAGGTCTTTGTCGCCGATCATCGGATAGCTTACTTCGCTGCCGGAAACATCTTTGATATCTTGCTTCCAGCGCAGATGATCATCAACACTATCGACCGAAATGCCGATCATCTTCACGCCACGTTTATCAAACTCTGGCTTTTTAACAGCCATAGAACCCAATTCCGTTGTACAAACGGGGGTGAAATCCTTGGGGTGAGACACCATCATGGCCCATGAACCTTCGATATAATCGTGAAAGCGAATGCGGCCTTCGGTGGTGTCTGCTTCAAAATCTGGGGCAATTTCGCCCAATTGTACTGTCATTTTGCGCTCCTTGTTTTTTTATAATATAGGGGCGCTGTTGTTCGGAATAAAGAACAAAATTGCAGAAAACAGAACGATCTAAACAAAACTAACAAGATTATGTCAGAACCTATTGTTATCGTGAGAGTAAATAAAAGAATAAAACGCTGATCAGGATTTTATCTTGTCGCCTTTCGGGTCGTAAAATGGCGAAAGCTGAACTTTCACGGGATATTTTTTCCATGCCAATTCAACTTCCCAGCTACCAGTTTCAATCCACTCTTTAGTAACGCCCACATCGGCTTTCACATAGGCCAAACCGAGCGAGTGGCCGACGCGGTGGCCCCAAGCGCCAGAAGTAGTGGAACCGACGTTTACACCGTTTCTGAAAACAGGCTCTTCGTGGTAAATCATCGGCGCGGTTTCAGAATTGTCTTCCAGCGCCAAGCATACCATGCGCTTGGGCAAATGGGGCAGGGTGCGTTGTCTCAACAAAGCGTCCTTGCCGATAAATCCGCCGGGCTTTTCCCACGCGCAAGTGAAACCTAAACCCGCTTCAAGGGGAGTTTCTTCGTCTGAAATATCGTGGCCCCAATGGCGATAGGCTTTTTCCATGCGGGCATTGTTCATTGTGTGCATGCCTGCTGGCTTTAGGTTGAATTCCCGGCCGGCAGCTTGGATGGTTTCAAACACATGGCCAGCAAATTCGGCTGGCATGTAAAGCTCCCAACCCAATTCTCCTACATATGTGATGCGGCTGGCGCGCAAGCGGGCATAGCCAATTTCAATTTCCTTGGAAGTTCCGAAAGGAAATGCAGCGTTAGATAGATTTGCGCCCGATAATTTTTCGAGCAGGGCGCGTGATTTTGGGCCCATGATGGAAAGCATGGGCAGGCCCGAGGTTACATCTGTTACCACGCAATGAACATCTGCTGGAATGTGTTTCTTCAGCCATGCCAAATCGCGCGTTTGTGGCACAGCACCTGTGACCACCAAGAAACGATCTTGCGCAATACGTGTGACGGTGAGATCAGCTTCTATGCCGCCACGCTCATTCAGCCATTGCGTATAAACAATGCGGCCTGTTTCAACGTCGACGTTGTTGCAGCAAATCATGTTTAAAACAGCGCAGGCATCACGGCCTTGCACTTCATATTTTGCGAAGGATGATTGATCAAAAAACACCACATCATTTTTCAACGCATCGGCTTCCAATTGTGCGTTGGCGAACCAATTTTGGCGACCATATGAATATTCATATTCGCGCTTTTGGCCGGGCAGTGCATACCAATTGGGGCGTTCCCAGCCATTCACCTCACCAAAAACTGCGCCTAATTTATCAGTGTACTGATGAAATGGTGAACGCCGCACATTTCGCGCTGTTTCGGCCTGCCGATAAGGCCAATGCATCGCATAAAGCAGCCCCAGTGTTTCGGTGACGCGATCATGTGTGTATTTTCGTACAGATTGGAATGGGTGAATACGGCGAATATCCATGCCGTTCACATCCATTGGCGGGTGGCCGTTTTTAATCCACTGTGAAAGAACCAAACCAGCGCCGCCGGAAGATTGAATGCCAATGGAGTTAAATCCCGTGGCCACATAACAGTTTTGCAGTTCGGGCGCTTCGCCAAGATAATAACGATTATCTGGTGTGAAACTCTCGGGGCCGTTGAAGAACAATTGAATGCCCGCGGTTTCTAGAAGTGGAACACGCGAAATGGCATTGGCTAAAATGGGTTCAAAATGGTCCATATCTTCTGGCAAAGTTACAAAGGCGTGTTCGTCATCGATGCCGCCACCGTCCACCCCCAGCTTTGGCCATGGTTTTGCAACGGGTTCAAAAGCGCCAACCATTAACTTGCCCGCATCTTCTTTGTAATAAGTGCATTCATCGGGCACGCGCACAACAGGCATGTTGCGGGGAAGTTTTTCGATAGGCTCGGACACGATATAGAAGTGTTCGCAGGCGTGAAGCGGAATATTCACCCCAACACTGCGGCCCAGTTCACGGCTCCACATGCCAGTGGCGATGACAACATTGTCAGCCATGATTGTGCCATCAGTTGTTTCAACGCCGACGGCCTTTCCATTGTTTGTCAATATACGGTTGACTTTTGTGTTTTCAAAAACGTGTGCGCCGCGTGATTTAGCGCCCGAGGCCAAAGCTTGAGTGACGTCAATGGGGTT
>JANXRO010000212.1 GCA_025356765.1 Hyphomicrobiales bacterium
TGTTCCTGTATTTTATTACGGAACTTCGCCCAATAAATTCTTTGACTATATTGCTGCGGGCCTTCCCGTTCTGGTCAATTACGAAGGCTGGATCGCAGATATGATCAACGAAAATCAATGTGGTTTTGTGGTTCCCGCCAACCAACCTGCTGCCTTTGCCGATGCACTTGAAAAAGCCCATGCCCAACAAAAGGCTTTATCCATTCTTGGTGAAAATGGACAAGTTTTGGCAAGGCGTGAGTTTGATAGAGATCTTTTGGGCACCCGTCTTATCAACTGGTTGGAGGCCACGGTTAAAAAATAAACTGAATTTCCCCGAGCGTTCCGAGCTGCGAATGTTTCGTAATAATCATTCAGTTTTCATGTCCACAAACCGCGCGTGTCAACCACATGCCAAGCCCCCGCCAAAACCTTTGGTTTCAGCTGCGCGAAGCTTGCGTGATCAACCAACAGCACCAGAATATCAGCGCCTGCCAATGCCATATCTGCCGCCGCCAAAGTTGCCTTGCCCATTAGGGCGTTGGGCAAGGTTTCAATATGTGGCTCAACCACACTTACCTGGCCAGGCCAAGCTTCAGCAACGGCTGTCGCAATGTGAAGCGCCGGGCTTTCACGCAGGTCATCAATATTGGGTTTGAAGGCAAGGCCAAAGCAGGCAATTTTTGGCATTGAACCCGCGCCATGGTGTTTTTGATAGGCTTGAACTGCCAAATTGATTTTGCTCAAAACCCAGACGGGCTTGCCATCATTCACCTCGCGCGCGGTTCGAATAAGCCTTGCTTCATCTGGCGCACTGTCAACAATAAACCACGGATCAACCGCAATACAATGGCCGCCCACACCGGGGCCGGGCTGCAAAATTTTCACTCGCGGGTGCAAATTGGCAAGTTGAATAAGCTGCCACACATCAATGTTCAACTTATCACAAATCAAACTCAACTCGTTGGCAAACGCGATATTAACATCGCGGAAACTGTTTTCCACCAGCTTGCACATTTCAGCAAGCCTTGCAGAAGTTTCCACACATTCACCCTTCACAAAATGGCGATAAAATTCCGCTGCCATTTTGCTGCACGTCGGTGTTAGGCCACCAATCACCCGACTGTTTTTTACCATTTCGGCCAAAGCATTTCCTGGCAAAACACGCTCTGGGCAATAGGCAAAATGCACGTCACCAAGTTTCAAATCAGGCCGCGCTTTGGCAATGTGTTCGGCAATGTGTTCAGTTGTTCCCACAGGCGAAGTGGACTCTAAAATGACCAAACTGCCGGTCTTCAAGTGTGATGCAATTGAGGCTGTTGCCGCCATCACCAAAGAAATATCGGGCCTGAAACCTTCTTTGAAAGGTGTGGGTACGGCAATCACAAAAACTTCAGAATTCGTCACTTGGGTGCTGGCAGAAAATCTGTGTTCTTGCACACCCTTGGCCACAAGATCTTCCAATCCAGGTTCAACGATATGAACCTTGCCAGTGTTAATTCGGTCAACAGTCGTTTGATTGATATCAACACCGTGAACGCGCATTCCACATTGCGCCAGCAAAGCAGCTGTAGGCAGGCCCACATACCCAAGGCCCACCACAGTCACCGTGTGCTGAATATTATTCATTCTATAGCGCGCTCCCCTTATTCTGGTCTAGATGCCATGATTTGCACAAATGATGCAACCTTGGCACTATTAAAGGAATGGCGCGCAGCAAAGCCAAAGCTTAGGGTTGCCGCGAAACATTTGTTTTGTCGTAAATTTTTATCAAGGATTGCTCTATGAAAATAATGACAGTGTTTGGCACAAGGCCCGAAGCTATTAAAATGGCACCGGTGGTCAAACAACTTGAGGCCCAGGCGGGCATTCAATCAATTTGCTGTGTGACAGGACAACATCGCGAAATGCTGCAACAGGTTCTGGATATTTTTGAAATTGTGCCAGACATCAATCTTGATGTGATGCAACCCAACCAAAACTTAAGTGAGTTGTCTGCAAAAATTCTTTCGGGTGTAAGCAATGCCATTGCCAAATTCAAACCTGATTTGGTCTTGGTGCATGGGGATACAACAACAACCTTCATCGCAACGCTCAGCGCATTTTACGCGCAAGTTCCGGTGGGCCATGTTGAGGCTGGTTTGCGCACAGGCAATCTTCATTCGCCTTGGCCAGAAGAAGCAAACCGTAAGCTTACGGGCGCTTTGGCAAGGTTTCATTTCGCACCTACGGATTTTGCAGCAGATAATTTGCGTCGCGAAGGGGTTGACCCAACCACCATTGTGATGACCGGAAACACGGTTATTGATACTTTGCATCTCGCAATAGAAAAAATTGATGCCAAACCCTCAATCAGCGCAAAAACATTAAATGACATGCCTTTTCTCGCCAAAGCAGGGAAAAAGATTCTGGTTACAGGGCATCGACGCGAGAACTTTGGCAAGCCCTTCGAAAATATATGCAACGCGTTGCGCACAATTGCTTCAGATTGGCCAGATGTTGATATCATCTATCCCATGCATCTCAACCCCAATGTCCGTGAACCGGTTTTGCGCTTGCTCAGCGACAAGCCCAATATTCATTTGTTACAGCCGCTTGAATATCTCACCTTCATTGACGTAATGCGCCGGGTGGATTTGATCGTAACTGATTCAGGCGGCTTGCAGGAAGAAGGTGCCGCACTGCGCAAGCCTGTTTTGGTAATGAGAGACACAACCGAGCGCGGCGAAGCTGTTGCTACAGGCGCTGTGCGTTTGATAGGCACAGCAGAAGACAGCATTACTGAAGGTATAAAAACCTTGCTTCAGAACCCTGATCAACTGGCCTCAATGCAGAACGCCAAAAACCCATTCGGTGACGGCACCGCAGCACAAAAGATTGTGCGGTTTATTCAAACCAATTTACAGCTTTAAATCAAGTTCCAATCTGTGCCAACATTTCCGAGGTTTGCATCGCCTTGGTGATGGCCATTCACGATGTCCCAGATGTAGAACTGGCCAGTGGTTGTATTTTTCAGGAACAGGTCTGCGGTACCGTCACCGTTGGCATCGCCAACATGAGCAACTGTCCAATCGGTGCCGATGATGCCCAGGTTTGATCCTGTGGCCACATGGTCTTGGTTATCCAGCATCCAAAGGTAAAGCTGTCCGGTGTTGCTGTCACGCAGCACAAGGTCGCTAATGCCGTCATTGTTGAAATCGCCAGCCCCCATCACATTCCAATTGGCACCAATGGCACCAAAGTTGAAGCCATTGGAAACGGAACTGTTGGTCATGTCCCAAGCATAAACCAGCCCATCAGACGTGCGTTGCAACATC
>JANXRO010000223.1 GCA_025356765.1 Hyphomicrobiales bacterium
ATGGCAAAAACAGTGCAAGGCACCGAAGTAACCATCGACGCCATGAAGGGCGTGATGGTTGATAATGCCAACGTGACGAAGGCCGACATCGTGGCCGACAACGGCGTGATCCACGTGATCGACGCCGTGATTATACCAAAGATGTAATACCAAAAATCTAGTGATGTGAGAGGTGGGATCCTCCCAAAATAAAACCCACCTCTCACAATTTCCTCGAACTTCAATTCAATTTTGGTGTATCGACTTTCAAACCAAAACTGAAAGTTGAATATGGAACACCGCGATAGCAACGGCACTGAATTAAAAGATGGCGACAACGTTACTTTGATCAAAGATCTGAAGGTCAAAGGTGCGAACACAACCCTGAAACGCGGCACCATGATTAGAGGCATTGATTAAAGGCATTCGTTTGGCTGATGAGGGCGAGATTGATTGCCGTCACGAAAAAGTGAAAGGCTTGGTTCTCAAAACCGAGTTTGTTAAAAAAGCCTGATAAAGGCCGCTCACAACCCCTTGTATCCCCTTTGCTCCGACCACCATATAAGCTATGCTAATCATTCATAGCTTATGGGATCTTTTTCATGTCAACTCGTCACGCTCGTGTCATTGTTCTGGGCTCAGGCCCTGCTGGCTATACCGCAGCAATTTACGCCGCCCGCGCCATGTTGCAGCCTTTGGTTATTCAAGGCATTCAACCCGGCGGCCAATTAACAATTACGGCAGACGTTGAGAATTATCCGGGCTTTGCAAAAACCATTCAGGGCCCCTTTCTGATGGAAGAAATGAAAGCCCAGGCCGAACACATGGGTGCTGAAATTGTGTCAGACACCATTGTGTCGGTGGATTTGAAATCGACCCCCGTAAAATTGGTGGGGGACAGCGGTATAACCTATACCTGCGATGCGTTGATCATTTGCACGGGCGCACAGGCAAAATGGCTGGGCCTACCCAATGAAGCGCATTTTCAAGGCTTTGGTGTTTCAGCCTGCGCCACATGTGATGGCTTTTTTTATCGCGGCAAAAAAGTTCTGGTGGTGGGTGGTGGCAACACCGCTGTGGAAGAAGCCTTGTTCCTCACCAACTTCGCCACTGAAGTAACTGTGGTTCACCGCCGCAATGAATTCAAAGCCGAAAAGATTTTGCAAAATCGGTTGC
Source organism: Hyphomicrobiales bacterium (assembly GCA_025356765.1). GTDB lineage: Bacteria > Pseudomonadota > Alphaproteobacteria > Rhizobiales > Aestuariivirgaceae > Aestuariivirga. Next base: position 1,156 of record JANXRO010000223.1, read on the forward strand.
ACAACCACCCCAAAATCAAAGTGATATGGGATTCTGAATTGGCCGATGTGTTAGGCTCGCATGATCCTAAAAGCGTCCACACAGCACGCCTTCGCAATTTAAAAACCGGCGCCACACAAGATTTGTCCGTGGACGGAATATTCATCGCCATCGGCCACAAGCCTGCAACAGAATTGTTTGTGGGCCAGCTGCCGTTTAAAAATGGCAACTATCTGGTCACATCACCGTGGAGCACTGCAACATCCATCCCCGGCGTTTTTGCGGCAGGCGACGTGACGGATGACATCTATCGCCAAGCTGTAACAGCGGCAGGCATGGGCTGCATGGCGGCCCTTGAAGTTGAAAAATATTTGCACGCGCGAACAGAGATGAAACAAGCGGCGGAGTAAGACATATGGATTGGGACAAGCTGCGAATTTTCCATGCTGTGGCTGAAGCCGGAAGCTTCACCCACGCGGGCCATGAATTATTGTTGTCACAATCAGCAGTAAGTCGCCAGATAAGCGCCTTGGAAGAAGATTTAAATGTGTCTTTGTTTCATCGCCATGCACGCGGATTAATCCTCACCGAACAAGGCGAAGTTTTGAACAAAACCGCCCACGAAGTGTTCACCAAATTGGCCGCCGCCAAAACGCGGTTGATGGATTCAAAAGAAAAGCCCTCGGGCGCATTGCGCATCACCACAACGGTGGGCTTAGGGTCAGTATGGCTGACGCCGCGCATCACCGAGTTTTTGGATTTATATCCAGACATTGAAGTGGCTTTAATGCTGGATGATACCGAGCTTGATCTTTCCATGCGTGAAGCCGATGTGGCAATTCGGTTGCGCAGGCCAACCCAGCCTGATCTCATCCAACGCAAACTATTCACCGTGCATCACCATATTTATGCATCGGTTGATTATGTGAAACATCACGGCATTCCCAAATCAGTGGAAGATCTTGATAAGCACCGCATTGTAAGCTTCGGCGAAACCGAAGGTTATCTTACCAATTTAAACTGGTTGGAAACTGTGGGCCGCGACCCCCAATCACCGCGCAGGGCATCTTTGCGGGTGAACAATGCCTATGGCTTGCGCCGTGCTGTGCAAGCCGGTGCGGGCATTGGCTCGGTTGCTGATTATATGGTGGCCAATGATATGAACTTGGTAGAAATTGATCTGCCCTTAGAGGCCCCGCAATTTGATACTTATTTCGTCTATCCAGAAGAATTAAAAGAAACCAAACGCGTGACAGCATTCCGAGATTTTATCGTGGGCAAAGCCAAGGAATGGAGCTTTTGATTATCGCTTCGTGATAAACCCACGCAGCGCTTCATTGATACGCGTCTGCCACCCTGGGCCACCTTTGCGGAAGCTTTCAAGAATATCGGCGTCCAAACGCAGCGTTGTGGAAACTTTAGGCGCGGGAATGCGAGGCCTTCCAACTGACACTTTCACCTTAGAAAATTTCTCTACCCAATATGGCGTTGACGTGTCAGGAATTTCATCTGGATCAATCCAGTCTTGGGCCAAATTCTTTTTGCTCTCGATCATTTGCTTTCCTCATACTGATAATCCGATAGACTTCATCTCGCAGTGTCCAAGCGACAAACATCATACGGCCATTGAGCAATCCAAACGTAATGAATCGATCTTCACCATAATCAAAGCGTTCATCTTTTGTCGTGAAAGTTCGACCAACCAAGACTTCTGCCGCATGAGCCATATCCACACCACGATGAAGTAATGTCTTCTCACGCTTTTCTGGGTCAAACTCAATCTTCATATTTATTGTTACTACAATAAATCACCGCAGTCAATGCCGCAGCATCGGCACCAGTGATGCGGCAAGCGACAAGCCAAGCGCCACATTGATGATGCGGAAATAACGCACATCATTCAGAATGTGTTTTAAACCCACACCAAACATGGCCCAGGTTGTAGCACTGCCGATGCCCATCACGGCGGCAACTGCTACAACAAAACCAACGCCCACATAATAACTGCTGGCTATGGTGTAAGCAGAAAGTGATGTCACCGCCATCACCCAGGCTTTGGGGTTTACCCACTGCAAGGCACAGGCCTGAAAAAAACTGATGGGTTGGCCCACATCTTTAACACCATCGCCAGCGGGTTTTTCTGTGGCAATTTTCCACGCCAGCCAAAGCATGTAGCCTGCACCCACATATTTCATCACGGTGTAAATAATCGGATAGATTTCGAAAATCTTGCCAAGGCCAAGGCCAATGCAGCCGATCATAAATGGAAAGCCAACCATCACCCCCATGATCAATGGCATGGTGCGGCGAAAACCAAAGTTTATTCCGCTGGCCATCAACATGGTGTTGTTGGGCCCCGGCGTAAATGCAGCAATGGCTGCGAACACAACCAAGCCTATAAAAAGATCATAGGTCATGTTCGCAGGCACATCGTTTAATTGCGTCCCAAAAAGTCGCCCTTGCCGACTTCCACGCCAATGCTGCGAATAAGGTTATGCGCTGTCGCCATATGGAAATAGTGGTTTGGCCAAACCGCGCCATTAATGTAGTCAGCACCATTCAACTCAACGTCATTGCCGCCGACTTTCAATTTGATGGTGCGTGTTGCAGCGCCTTCAAACTTTTTGGCATCAATGCTTTTGATGAATTCGCTGGTTTTGGCTATGCGCGCATAAAGTTCGTCGAAAGATTTTTCATCATCGGCATAGCTTGGTACTTCAGTGCCAGACAGCCGCGCCGCACAGCCCTTTGCCTGGTCACACATGATGAGAATTTGCCGTACCAGTGGCAGCATGTCGGGATAGGTGCGCAAAGCCAGCACAACAGTTTTATCAAGTTTGCGCGCATCACAGAAAGCTTCAGCCTTTTTCAAAATTTTGGTCATCGCATCGAGATTGCGAATCAGAAATGGAACAGATTGTGCGTACATATTTTTTTCCTATGTTATTTGAGGTTGGCGCAGAAGCGTTGAATGCGAGCGCATGCATCTTCCAGCGTGGTTGTGGCCGTAGCATAGCTGATACGGAAAAAGGGTGACGTGCCAAACGCGGCACCATGAACCGCTGCAACACCTTCTGATGCCAGCAATTCGGAAACAAAATCTTCATCCGTCGCAATCACTTTGCCTGAAGGTGCAGTTTTGCCAATGGTGCCAGCGCAAGATGGATAAACATAAAATGCGCCTTCTGGCCTTGCGCAATGCAAACCCTTTGCTTGGTTCAACATGGAAACCACCAAATCGCGCCGCTCTTTAAATACTGTGTTGTGGGCGGCAATAAAATCTTGCGGCCCGCTCAACGCTTCAACCGCCGCCCATTGTGCAATGGAAGAAGGATTGGAAGTCGACTGTGATTGCAACTTGGCCATGGCCTTGATCAAGGTTTCGGGGCCCGCCGCATAACCAATGCGCCAGCCCGTCATACAATAGGCTTTGGAAACACCATTCATCGTTAAGGTGCGATCATAAAGCGAAGGCTCAATTTGCGCAGGCGTTACAAATTTGAAATCATCATAGACAAGGTGTTCATACATATCGTCGGTCAAAATCCACACATGAGGGTGCTTCACCAACACATCGGTCAAGGCCTTCATGTCGGCGTGCGAATAAGCAGCACCCGTTGGGTTTGAAGGAGAATTCAAAATCAACCACTTGGTTTTTGGCGTAATGGCTTTTTCTAGATCTGCCGCTTGCAGTTTGAAATTCTTGTCGGGCGGACATTGCACAATGACAGGCTTGCCGCCGGCCAACATCACAATATCAGGATAGCTCACCCAATAGGGGGCGGGCACAATCACTTCATCTCCTGCGTTCACAGTGGCAAGCAAAGCATTGAAAAGAACTTGCTTTCCACCTGTTCCAACAGACACCTGTGAAGGCTTGTAATCCAAGCCGTTCTCACGCTTAAATTTTGCCGCAATAGCTTTTTTCAATTCTGGAATGCCGTCCACCGCGGTATAACGCGTCTTGCCATCGTTGATGGCCTTGATGGCGGCATCTTTGATGTTGCGCGGGGTTTCAAAATCTGGCTCGCCCGCAGCAAGACCAATCACGTTCTTGCCTTCGGCCTGCATCACTTGGGCCTTGGTGTTGATGGCAATGGTTGCCGATGGTTGAATGCGATTTAAAGCGTCTGAAATAAAAGCCATAATCAAGTGTCCCTTTTGGCGGGTGATCTAAAGCTTTGTTGGGTCTGTCGCAAGCAACAATCCGCCACATGAAAACTTTGTGATTTTCTGGCATTATGCCACCATGAACCACAGCCCCATTTCAATTATCGGCGGCGGCATTGCAGGCCTTGCAACAGCCATTGCGGCGGCACGTTCGGGCCGAAGCGCCACCATTTATGAAAAGGCCAAAAGTTTTGAACCTGTGGGCGCTGGCCTTCAACTTGGCCCTAACGCAGTGCGGGCACTAAAAGCCATTGGCGCATGGGACGCGGTTGAACCCATCACATCTTCTCCCCCCGCCATTTGCATGCGCGATGGCAAATCCGGAAAACTGCTGAAACATATTTCCTTGGGGAAAACATTTGAACAGAGATTCGGCCAAGCTTACCGCGTGGCCCTGCGGGCTGATCTTCACAAGGCGTTGTTGGCGGTTGCCTCTCAACATTCGGCAATTGAAATAAAACTGGGCAAAGATATTTCTGTTGAAGACTTGGATCATTCCAATCCCATTGTTGCAGCAGATGGCGTGAATTCAAAAACCCGCACGCAATATTTTCAATCAAATGCGGCGATCACGACAACAGACGTGGCTTACCGCGCGCTTTTTCCAAAGCCTGAAATCAATGGCGTTGATATGGATTGCGTAAACCTGTGGTTATGCCCGCAAAGCCACGTTGTGCATTACCCCGTGGGCCAAGATCAAAAACTAAATATTGTGGCAATCACTCAAAGTGCATTGCCACAAACCCACTATGCCAATTCAGCTGGAAGCTTACGCCAAATAATCAACGCCACCCTCGATTGGAAAGAATGGCCCTTGGCTTATGTTGCCCCTTTGCCCGCGTGGACAAAAGGCAATGTAACTCTGGTCGGCGACTCTGCGCATGGCACCCTGCCCTATTTGGCCCAAGGCGCTGCCATGGCGCTGGAAGATGCGGCAGCGTTCGCAGCAACAAATTTCAACCCAGAAAAATTTTTTGAACTGCGGGCCGCCCGCTGCACAAAACTTCACAACGCAAGCCTTCGCGCTGGAAAAATCTATCACCTTGTCGGTGCGGCCGCAAAAGCAAGAAACCTCGCTTTGGCTGTGATGCCAGAACGAAGTTTCTTAGCGGGCCTCAATTGGCTCTATGCAGGGGCGTAATCTCGAAAAACAGAAAACTGCCGATTATCGCAATATTCTGCCTTTGACAGGTGGCTGCTGCGGATTGCTTGAACCCGTCCCCATATCTGTTAAAACAACAACGCGGCATCTGGGTTGTTTGATGGAGACTGCTGTCAGCGAACGCAGTTCCCTTGGGCCCGCTTGGCAAGCCACAGCTTCTTGGCAAGAACCGCCAGATTGTTCCATCCAGATTGGCGTTCCGTGATTTTTTATCCATGTTGTGCAACAGCGCACCGCAACACTGCGGTTAATACTTGCGCTACATTGATCTGCCAACGACGTGGCTTTGGCTGGCGAAGCCAAAGAAAGTGATGCACCAACTGAAATTACTGCTGCTGCGATTGCGAAAGAAAATTTTGATTTATTTGACATGATATCCTCCTGAAAATCGCGATCATTATTGATCGTTGGTATAGTGATACTTCAGTCGAGATGAGCCTGCCCTGAACACCGCATTCATTCAGCGTTCAGAAAAATTTGATTCAAATTTAGTGCAGTCGCTTCATGGAAATGCCCAACATTCCGTAGTTCACGCGGTAAAAGCCATCGGCGCCCAAAAGCACAGCTTCGGGCATAACGCGCAAAACCTCCTGGGCCATCACACCTTCGTAAACGCCAAACCGATCATTATATTCAAAATCATAAAGGCCCAACCCAAAAACTGTAGAACCAACGCGGTGGATATTATGCTTCAACCGTATGTCAGACCTAACTTGCGTTTGTGGCGGTGGTGGCGGCGTTGAATGTTGCCGATTATCATCAGG
>JANXRO010000244.1 GCA_025356765.1 Hyphomicrobiales bacterium
GACACATTGCGATAAGCCGCGTTTGCAGGATCGTTCTTGTCATAATTCCATGCGGCACGAAGATTGGGCAAAGCCAACACACCGATCAACATCAACATGGGGCTTGGCATATAGATAAATAGCGCGATCAACAAAGGCACGCCAAACAGCCAGATGCGCGGCGAAATAACTTGCGTGATGCGCCCGCCATCCAACGGCGATACGGGAAGCAAGTTGAACAAGTTTAAAATAAAACCGGAATATGCCACGGCCAGCCATAATTCCTGGCCAGTTTGGCGGCCATAAAGATAGGCGGCAAAGGCGGCCAGTGTGCCCACAAATGGGCCAGCATAAGCCACATAGGCTTCGGTTTCAGCATCATGGGGCGTTTCGCGCAAATTGATCATGGCACCCACAAACGGAATGAAAGCGGGGAGGCCCACATTCAGCCCACGCTGTTTGGCCGCCAGATAATGGCCCATTTCGTGAACCAGCAACATTAACACAAACCCAACCGCAAAGGGCCAGCCATAAAACTGCGCATAGACCCAGATGGTGATCAACATCGAGATGATGGAGATCAAGGCCTTGCTTTTGAGAAGAAGAAGAAAAAGGCCGCTCATGGGTTGGGTTTCTTGGCTCGGGTAAAGAAGCGTCGCACAGAGGCAAGACCTACTACAACCGCAACGCCGATAATCTTGATAAATTTCAAAATAAACACCGATGCCAAGGCCAAGAAGCCAAGCTTGTGGGCAACTGCTCCGCCAACCAATGCTGCGATCCCATATTCGGCCAAATGATCTGTACCTTGGTTGAAGTCGGCATATTTTTTTCCCACGTTATAATCCAATGCGGCCAAAACTGTCTGCGCATAAGACTTTTCACCTTCAATGTGTTTATCGTCGGTCAAAAGATCAAGCTTGAAATAGCCATCGCGGCCCAAGGCATAAGTGTTGTAATTGATGGTTTTGGGAAGATCGACTGCTGCACCTTTGTCTTGTGCCTTCATCGACCAGATCAATTTGTGAAGGCTTGAATCATATCTGGGTGGCTCAACCCAGCCTAATACTTCCATTTCGGGAAAACCCTGTTTTACGCGATCTTCATTGGCTGCGGCAGTGCCATATTTGATGGAGGAAAGCAAATCATCGGCGTTCCATTGTTTTGCGTCCTTGTCATTCACATGGCCTTCGGAAATATAATCAATCGTCATCACCCAACCTTGATCAGGCGCACGCGGTGTGATCAGGCCCACCAGATCAGGGCTTTCGCCATTGCCCCATGCCACCATTATGGCTTGGGCTTCGGCCTTTGGTATAAAATCCATATCGGAGGGCAGATGCATTTTTGCCTGGTCAAGAAAGGGCACATCCACAGGCCCATGCAGTGCCACTTTGCCGGCAGCGATCCAAGCCTTTTGGGCGGGTGTTGTTGCATCATCCGCCAAAACAGCAGTCGTTGAAAATAGCAAAGCAATAATCGAAACTTTTAAATTCATCACATCCCCCAGCAAACTTCGCCAGATGATTGCAATTCTGCAACATGTTTGCAAACGAGAATTGCTATCCGCGCTGGTCCACCGATGGCTTTAGCCCATTGGCAATCATTTGATGTGCAGCGGAATAGTTTTTTATAACTCAGTTCAACTTGCTCTTCACGGCGGCAATTGAATCAGAGATCAATTTTGCATTGCCTTTTTGGTCAGCAATCAATTTGGATGCGGCTGCGATTGCAAGATCTGTTGCAGAGCTGCGCACTTCCTTGGTTGCGGCGGATTCGGCTTGGGCAATTTTCTGCTCTGCCTGTTTGGTGCGGCGTGCAATTGTTTCTGTCAACTTCTTGCGTGATTCATCGGCATATTGCTTGGCAGAAGATTTGGCCTGTTCAACAATAACCGCTGCTTCTTTAACAGCATCCAGACTTCTTTGCTTATAATCAGCCAGAAGTTTTTCAGCATCTTCACGCAACTTTTTCGCGTCAGCCAATTCTTTTTCAATCAACTTGGCGCGATCGTCCAAAGCCGCACCCGCTTTTTTGTGCGCGCCTGCATAAACCACAACGCCCAAAAATAAAACTAGGGCAACGAGGGCGAAAAATGTTTGATCAAACTCAATCATGATTTTTCCCTCAGTTCTTCACGGCGGCAACGGCCTTGGCCGCAGCGGTTTTTAAAACTTTGCTTCCGGTCAATTGGCTTACGATGTCAGAGGCCGTATCAGCGGCAATCTCATGCACCTGCTCCATCGCCTTGGCTTTGGCCTTGGCAATTTTGGCTTCAGCATCTTTAATTTTGCTGTTCAAAGCGCCATCAAGCTTGGCTTGTTCATCATCAATTTCGCCAGTCACTTTGGCGCGTGTGTCGCGGGCAATATCAGTGGCTTTGCCTTTGGCATCGCTCAATGATTTTTCGTAATGTGCAATGGCCGCTTCAGTTTCGTCTTTCAGGGCTTGGGCGCGGGCTAAATCGCCATCAATCTGGCCTTTG
>JANXRO010000180.1 GCA_025356765.1 Hyphomicrobiales bacterium
TTTCACCCAAACGCGGATCCAGCGGTGTTTGCAAAGGTACGGTGAAATCTAGCGTAAGCCTTCCATCAGCGGCATTATAAATTTGCTTGCCATCCAACGCCTTGCCAATCGGTTGTTTCTCGCCCTTAAAACGAAAATACACAAAATAGTTATAGTCAGAAAGTGCGCTCAGATTCTCTTCCGTAAGCTTTTCCAGCTCTTCGGGTTCATAAATGCGGTTTTGGTTGGTGTCCATTCCATCAAGTGCATCGCGGGCATAAGCCTTGTCCGTCGTCCATTCCACACGAACGCCGGTAATTTTTCCATCGTCTGAAACCAGCAACTGCGAAGACATATCAGACCATACATGCGGATGCGCGAAGGAAGGTTTTGCGAACGAAAATACGGCTGCGCCAATTAATAATGTACGAGATAAGCCACCAAACATAATCCTAGCAACCCCCTTCCATCAGCCCTGCTTCAGTTTCACGATGATAGTTTCGGCACTTGCCGCTTGAGAATATCCAGACACCAAAGAACCGAACAAAAGTGCTGCCAAGGCGCAGACAAGTTTGAACTTTTTCATTGTCAGGTCCTTTCTGAAGGTGAACCCCGTGTTATGAGGTGGTTCGAAGGCTAGCAAGTTAATAAAATTTCTCTCTTTTGACCTATCACAATTATATGCTAACAGATGGCCATAGCTCGCAGAGGGGTTCTCGAAGTTCGGTTATCCGGCGGTCTAAAATTGAGTTTTAACAGGGAAATTAACATGAGCGATATCGCTGACCGCGTAAACAAGATCGTAGTTGAACATTTGGGCGTAGATGCCTCAAAGGTGAAAACCGAAGCCAGTTTCATTGACGATCTGGGAGCAGATAGCTTGGACACGGTCGAACTCGTAATGGCGTTCGAGGAAGAATTTGGCATTGAAATTCCAGATGATGCCGCAGAAACCATTCAAACTGTTGGCGATGCCGTCAAGTTCATCGAAAAGGCGAAAGCTTAAAGTTAGGCCCGCAATGGGCAATTCAATTAAACGCGGGGTCAGGGCAACTTGAAACCCCGCGTTTTTATGTGTGCAACTGAAAGATAGGTGCAAAAATGCGTCGTGTTGTAATTACGGGTTTGGGCATGGTCTCGCCATTGGGCGCCACCGTGGATACCACATGGAAAAACGTCTTGGCTGGCGAATCGGGTGCTGGCCCCATCACACGGTTTGATGCCTCTGATCTTTCAACGCGCATCGCATTCGAAGTGAAGCGCGGCGACGGCACGAATGGCACTTTGAAAATTGATGATTGGGTTGATACGAAAGATCAACGCCGCTTTGATGATTTTATTCAATATGCCTTGGTTGCAGCAAAGCAAGCTTTGGCTGATGCCAAATATGAAGCCAAAACCCCTGATGAGCAATATCGTGCCGGCGTTATGGTTGGTTCTGGCATTGGTGGCCTTCCCAGCATTTATGAAACGTCATTGTTGCTGAATGAAAAAGGCCCCCGCCGCATCAGCCCATTTTTCATTCCTGGATCATTAATTAATTTGGCCTCTGGCTTAATCTCCATTCACTGTGGCTTGAAAGGCCCGAACTCAGCTGTTGTCACAGCTTGTTCAACAGGCTCCCACGCCATTGGCGATGCTGCGCGCATTATTATGATGGATGATGCAGATGTAATGGTGGCGGGTGGTGCGGAAGCCTGCATCAGCCGCCTTGGCATTGCTGGTTTTATTGCCTGTAAGGCACTGTCTCACAGCTTCAACGACGACCCGAAAAAAGCCTCGCGCCCCTATGATAAAGACCGTGATGGTTTTGTGATGGGCGAGGGTGCAGGCGTCGTTGTGCTTGAATCATTGGAACACGCCCAAGCCCGCGGTGCGCATATTTATGCTGAAATCATCGGTTACGGCATGTCGGGCGATGCTTATCATGTGACAGCACCTGCCGAAGATGGCGATGGTGCCTATCGCTGCATGAAAGCAGCGTTGCGCCGCGCCAACATTAGCGCCACTGATATTGACTATATCAATGCCCACGGCACATCCACGCCACTGGGCGATGAAATTGAATTGCGCGCCGTTGAAAGATTATTGGGCAACCACGCGCCAAATCTTGCCATGTCTTCCACCAAATCGGCGGTTGGCCATTTGTTGGGCGCTGCTGGTGCGGTTGAAGCAATATTCTCGGTTCTGGCGATAAGGGACAATATTTGCCCACCCACGTTAAACCTTGATAATCCGTCCATGGAAACGACAATTGATCTGGTGCCCAAAAAGGCCAAGGAAAAATCCATCAACACAGTTTTGTCCAATTCTTTTGGTTTTGGTGGGACGAATGCGTCTTTGATTATGCGCCGCTTTGCGGCATAACAACCTTCAGTAAAGGGCCAAGTTTGAAGTGAAAGACGAAGAGCCGATAACCCGTGTATCCGAACCCGCAATTGCGCGAAAACGCAGGCCGGTGTTGTTGCGACTGCTTGGACGGTGGTTGATTTGGGCTGTTGGTCTGGGCGCAATTTTCGCCGGTGTGATTGCCTGGGTTTGGTTGAACTTCACAGCACCAGGCCCGCTGGTTGCAAAGAAAATTTATGAAATTCCAAAGTCATTATCGCGCGAAGAAATCGCTCTGGCTTTAAAAGAACAGGGCATTATTTCTGATGCACGCATTTTTTCCGCTGCTGCCGCTGTGAATGCCTTTCGAGGTGGCAGATTAAAAACTGGCGAATATGAATTTCCGGCCAATGCATCCATGCAAGATGTTTTGTCGATGGTAACGGCTGGGAAGTATTTAACTTACAAGGTTACAATTCCCGAAGGCTGGACATCACAAATGGTGGTGAACCGTTTGAACGAGCAAACTGAACTTGATGGGGTGGTAAGCAAAGTTCCCGATGAAGGCTCAATTCTGCCAGACACTTATGTGTTCCGGCGCGGTCTTTCGCGAGACAAATTGTTGGCGGATATGCAAGCAGCCCAAACAAAATTGCTTGATCAGGAATGGTCACGTTTGCCATCAGACAGTGCGGTTAAAACCAAGCAAGAATTGGTGACACTGGCATCCATCGTTGAAAAAGAAACTGGCGTTGCTGAAGAACGCCCAATGGTAGCTGCGGTTTTCATCAATCGCCTGAAACAAAAAATGCGTTTGCAGTCTGACCCCACGATTATTTATGGCTTGGTGGGCGGCAAGGGCAAGCTGGATCATCCGATTACACGAAGTGAGTTGGACCAACAAACGCCCTATAACACATATCAGATTGATGGATTGCCACCGGGCCCAATTGCCAACCCCGGCAAAGCCGCAATTGAAGCCGTTTTGTCGCCCGCAAAAACGGACTATATATATTTTGTGGCCAATGGTTCGGGCGGCCATGCCTTCGCCACCACGCTTGAAGAACACAATGCCAATGTCAAAAAATGGCGGGCACTGAATGGTCAAGCAGATGTTCCCACTGAACCTGACGCGGCGGCAGTGCCGGATGCGAACGCACCTGTTCCTGCTCCGGCACCCGTCGTCGCCGGGGATAAAACTCCAACCGCAGCCACGCCTGAGATAAAGGTCGCAGATCCCGTTCCTGCAAAAAAGATAATCCCAATTCCAACTTTCAAGAAGCCAAAGAAATAATGTCACTTTCGTCAATGACAGGTTTTTCCAGCGTCAGCGGCAGCCACCAAACTTCAACATGGGTGTGGGAAATAAAAAGTGTAAATGGCAAGGCCTTTGATGCAAGGCTTCGTTTGCCGCAAGGATTTGACCACTTGGAAATTCATGCACGCCAAATACTATCGCAAAATTTCAAACGCGGAAATTTGCAAGTGAATTTAACCCTGCAAAATCAATCTGGCGAAGATCGCATATCCATCAACCGTGATGTGTTGGAACAATATTTGGTGTTGGCGGAAGAATTGCGCAATCGCACCGGTGCTTTGCCGCCCAGTTCAGAAAACCTGTTGGCGCTGAAAGGCGTGATTGAAACAAAATCTGAAACACGCAGTGAGCAAGATCAAATTGAAATTGATCAGGCTATTATAAAAACTTTCTCTGAAGCCGTTTCCGCTTTGGTAAAAAATCGCAACGATGAAGGCGCAAAACTTTTCGAGGTTTTGAAATTGCAACTTGATGACATTGAAAACTGCCGCGCAAAAGCCATTGAACACCCTTCTCGCAAAATCGAAACCTTAAAGCAAAAGCTGAAAGATCAAATTGCACAGTTGCTTGAAATTCATGCCTTTGATGAGCAACGCCTGCACCAAGAGGCTGTGCTGCAAGCCACGCGGGCAGACATTCAGGAAGAGCTTGATCGATTGGGTGTGCATATTTCAGCGGCACGCGCCTTGTTAAAATCAACAGATCCGGTTGGCAGAAAATTTGATTTTTTGGCACAAGAGTTTAATCGCGAAGCCAACACGCTGTGCTCAAAAGCCAATGACGCAGGTTTAACCTCTATTGGGCTTGATTTGAAAACCACAATCGATCAGATGCGCGAACAGGTGCAAAACATTGAATAGGCAACCCACCCATAGTTCTGTTCGTCGTCGTGGGCTTTTGTTCGTCATGTCTTCGCCGTCGGGTGCTGGCAAAACTACGCTGTCGCGCAAGCTTTTGGCAGATGATAAAAATATTTCGCTTTCCGTTTCTGTCACCACACGAAAAGCCCGCACGGGCGAAGTGGATGGCAAAGACTATCACTTCATCACCAAAGACCGCTTTGAGCAGATGATTGCAAGGCGCGAGCTTTTGGAATGGGCCCAGGTGTTTGACAATCTCTATGGAACACCAAAAGCACCCGTTGATGCAGCTTTGGCTGAAGGCCGCGATGTGCTGTTTGATATTGATTGGCAGGGCACGCAACAATTGGCCCAAGCGATGGAAGATGATTTGGTGCGGGTGTTTATTTTGCCGCCGGACGCTGACTCTTTGCGCACCAGATTGATTACCCGCAACCAGGATTCTTCAACCGTTGTGGCCAAGCGCATGGCTGAAGCGCCGCGTGAATTAAGCCATTGGGCTGAATATGATTATGTTGTGGTGAACGCCGATGTTGATCGCGCCCTTGCCCAAGTGGTGGCCATTCTCACCGCCGAACGCTTGCGCCGCAAACGCCAAATTGGCCTCAGCGAATTTGTGCGCGAGATGACAACGAAGCTTTAAGCAAGCTTCAACGCCAAGTTTCCAAAATTCTCAATCGTCAATTCTTCTGCCCGCTTGGTGGGAATGATACCTAAAGATTCCATCATATCTTCAGGGTTTTGAAACACGGCTTTCAAACTTTGGCGCAACATTTTTCGGCGCTGGCCAAAGCCTGCTGCTGTGACACGTTCAAGATTTTTCAATGTGCATGGCGGTTGGCAATTTGCACGGGGAATAAGTTGCACAATGCTTGAGGTGATTTTCGGCGGTGGCGTAAACGCACTGCGGTTCACATCAAACAATTTTTTAGCCTCACAGCGCCATTGGCTGATGACAGACAAACGGCCATAGGCATCAGCCCCCGGCTTTGCCGCAATACGCTCTGCCACTTCTTTTTGAAACATCAGCGTGAGTGACGAAAACCACGGCGGCCAAACATCAGGTGAAAGCCACCCGATCAACAGCGGCGTTGCAATATTATAGGGCAGGTTGGCCACGATTTTGGCGGGACCATTAACCAAATTTGCCCAATCTATGTCCATCGCATCGCCCGAAATAATTTCAAGCTTGCCGGGATAATGTCGCGCAATTTCTTCCAAAGCAGGGATGGCCCGCGTATCACGTTCGACAGCAATCACGCGGGCGGCACCTTCTGCCAATAGCGCGCGCGTAAGCCCGCCCGGCCCGGGGCCAACTTCAACAATCGTAAAACCATCCAGTGGAAATGCAGCGCGCGCAATGCGCCGCGTGAGATTGAGGTCAAACAAAAAATTTTGCCCAAGTGCCTTATTGGCTTTCAGGCCATAGGCTTCAATCACCTCACGCAAGGGCGGCAGGCCATCATCACTCATTGAGCATGTGCCATTTGTGCAGCAAGTTTTATCGCTGCAATCAAACTATCAGGCCGCGCGTTGCCTGTGCCCGCCAATGCCAATGCGGTGCCGTGGTCTGGCGATGTGCGAATGATGGGCAGGCCCAAAGTAACATTCACGCCGCCATGAAAATCCAATGTCTTGACGGGGATTAAAGCTTGATCGTGATACATGCAAAGAATGGCGTCGTAGGTTGCACGGGCCTCTGCATGAAAGGCAGTATCAGCTGAAATTGGCCCAAAAATATTGATGCCTTGGTTTTTCAACGCTGCAACAGCAGGCGCAATAATTTGCGTTTCCTCATCACCCATGGCGCCATTTTCGCCAGCGTGCGGGTTAAGGCCCGTAACCGCTATGCGCGGGGACTTGATTCCGAAGTGAGTTTGAAGCGCGCGGTGAACAGTGGTGCCTTGTGCAACGATATCTTTCGTCGTCAATGCAGTGGGCACATCTTTCAACGGAATGTGAATTGTGATGGGCACGGCCCGCAAACCAGCCGCAACCAACATCATCACTTCTTTTGCAGGTGTTCCGTTCTCGCTGGCCAGATGCGCCAGAAAATCTGTGTGGCCTTGGAATTTAAATCCCGCCGCATAAAGCGCATCTTTGTTGATTGGGTTTGTAACCATGGCCGAAGCTTGGCCAAGTTTGCAAAGCGCAAATGCTGTTTCAATCGCTTCAATTACATACGAAGCATTGCGCGGATCAATTATGCCAGCCTGCGATTGGGTCGGCAATGATGTATGCAAAACCGGCAATGCCGAGCTGAAAACGGATTGGGCTTCGGCAGGCGTTTCAATTTTTTGAACGGACACGTTGATTTTGGCGAAAGCCAATCTTCGTGCCACATCATCAGCATCGCCCAACAAAAAAAACGTGCATTGAGAATTTGAATGCAGCTCTTGCCAAGCTCTGGCGGTTATTTCGGGCGCAATTGAAGCAGGTTCACCGCAGGTCAGCGCAATCATTGCGCATAGCTCTGATCTTTATATTCGATAATTGCTGTTTGGCGCATCTTGGCCACATATTTGGCTTCGATGGAGTCATATTTTTCATTCATCGCCATGGCTTCAATTTGCTGGCGCGTGGGATATTGCACGTTCAATTTTGGTGGCGTAATCATGCGGCTGCCACAATAGGCCAGCAATTGGATGCCGCCCTTGTAACGCATGGGGCCAACTGCATGGCCAACACCACGTGCGGTAATCTGTGCTTGCAAGGGGGCAGGTAACTTACGGCTGTCGGCCTCAATCATTTTGCCAACTTGCACGTTGAAAATGCCGGTCGATGCCGCGCGCACGCCTGAGCATGATTTGATTTTTGACGCGACTTGCGCAGCCTCAACTGCACGCGATTGCAGCAGTTGCGGGTCGTTACCCTCTACGGGAAAATTCACTTCTTGCAGCTGCATAACTTTTACAGGTTGGCGGCGCGGATCTGCCATAACTTTTGCAACTTTGCCATTGATCTCAGATTTTATCGACGCGAATTTTCTATCAACCTCAGCCTGATCAACATTTACTTTTTCATGAAATTTGGCACTGAGCAACCGCGCGAAAGACATTTGCGCAGCTGCATATTGGCGAAGCGTGATCATGGCCAAACCTTGTGAACCAAGCTTTGCCTTTAAGCCTGCATCATCGGTTTTCATGCTGGTGGCCATTTGCTGCAAGCGCTGATCAATATCCTTCTCTGTCGGATCAATATGGTTTAGCTTTGCTTCATCAATCTTCACCACATCATTGATAAGGTCATTGGCCACTTGCACACGGCCCAATTTTGCAGGCTGAACCACGCCAAGAACTTTCAACAACCGAATGCGCTGATCAACGTCAAAACTGGTGACCGGGTGATCATTCACCGTGGCAATAACAGATGCTTCTTGCGCAAAGCTATGTGCATGAAACGAAGTTAAAAGCGCCAAAGCGCAAATGGTCAAACGTGAAATTTTCATATCAGAACTTTGCTGTAACGCCAGTTTTGCCAAGGGTGGCAAATTGTATTGAAAGCACAACCTTGTCTTCTTTCAAATGAGAGACGGAGTCTTCCGTGCCAGTATATGCAAATTTGAAATTCATGCACTCACAATCAAATTCAATGCCAATGGTTCTTTGCGCCAACACGCTTGCAACAAAATCATAAGTCACGCCGCCGAAAAGATTCCATCCATCACTCAGTTTAACTTTGGCATCTGCCGCAACCCATTGTTCGCGGTACAATCGGCCGTACGCAGGTTCAGCGCCAAAATCCAGATAACTAATATTCGTGGAGAAATCGTCAAAACTAAGGCTGGCCACGGCTTCTTGGCGGTTCAGGCCCGACAAATCATTCTTCACCCGCGCTTCATATGAAAAGCTTAAATTGTTCCACGGTTGAAAAACAATGGCCGCAACCAAATCAGACTCATTGTTGGAAAGACCAGATCCGGCAACATAACTATTTTGCCCGGCGATGTGGATAGACTCTCCCGCACTGGCGCGAATAAACCCGCCATTGTTGCCGATCAATGAATAGGTCACGCCAAGATCGGCGCGTGTGCCGCCTTCGTATCTATCTGTTCCCGTGAAACGATCAGCCAAGAACAAGCTGGTGTGATCTAAATTTAGCGTCACCGAATCTTCATTGCCAAACCCGGTTGTGGCCCCCTCATCGGCCGATGAAACAACTTGGAACACTGGCGTGATAATGCTCTGGCCATAAGGCAAGTTGGCAATGAACGGCATGCGCATATCAACACCAACAGCGGGCAAAACCCGTGCCTGGGATTCAAATGTGCTGGCAGCGCCGGGCACATTTTCACTCATCAAAATATCGCTGCGCAAATTTGCAAAGGGCGTGACCACAGCACCAACATCGGTATAGATTTGGGTATGCCAATTCATCTGCGTTGTGGCGCGGGTTTGGTTGGTTCCATCATTCACAGTGGGGAAGGGCGTTTGTGGCGATTGCCGCGCGAGCGAATAAGCATTCCAATTTAATTCAAGCTGCCCAGGCATCGGAAGATCACGATAGATTGTTTGGCCTGAGATGAACGGCATTGCGTAAGGTAGAATATTTGGATCAATCGTGTTGCGCATAGAACCAAAGTTCAGCATTTGAGCCGAAACGTAAGTCTGGTCCCACAAGCCCGTAGCATAGATATCATTCACCGCATATTTGCGCTCATCATAACCATAGCTATTCAGAAAATTTGTGTCGGTTGCAAATGTGCCGTTCCAACCATAATTCCAATCTTCATTGGCTTTAAATGCGCCATGGCTTTCAACAGCACCACGCACAGGCCCGTTTTCCGGATAGGGCAAGTCGTGCATTTGATAAACGCCAAATCCACGCAAATTATATTGGCCTGTTTCAGTTTTTTGGCGCCATTCCAAATCTGCAACCGGGCCTTGATAGGTTGTCCACATCGGCCTGAAGGTTAAATCTGTGCTGGGTGTAATGGCCCAGAAATAAGGTGTAACCACACCAAAGCCATAAACATCACCCGACTTTAAATCCGGTAACAGAAAGCCAGTGCGCCGCGTTACCGATGGATCAGCCATCGACAAATAGGGAAGGCCAATCACTGTTGCTCCGTTAATTTGAAGCTTGGGATTGACGTGATAAAGATTGTGCGTCTTGGAATCATGCGTCGTTTGGTCTGTCACAATGGCCCACAGCGGATGGCCGCTGCGCGTTTTACAATCACGACAGGCTGTGTAGGTGGCCTTTTCAAAAATTGTAATATTCCTGTTCACGCGCTTCACATATTCAGCCGTGATGGTGCCATTGTTGGTGAGCAGCGTGGTGACATGCGTGGCAAAGCCTTGGGCGAACTGGTTGCGCAAATCGATTGAATCAGCAAGCATCACATTGCCGTTTGGTTCGCGAATTTCTACCGAGCCATTGGCATCAAAAGCGCCGGTTGTTTGATTGAAACTCACCTTGCTGGCCACCAAAGTATAGGGGCCATAGGTCATTTTCACGAACCCCAAGGCCGTGGCAATTTTGGTCTTGGCATCATAGGTTATGCGCTCAGCATCCACATGCACGCGTGTGCCCTTGGGTAGCTTGGCCATAACCGGGGCGATAAAGGGCTTTTCGGTTATTGCTGAAGCCAATGTGGCGTTCGCTATCAAGACTAGTATGGAAACGGCAAACAGCGTCAGCAAGCGGGAAATCCATTTCCCACATCCTGTTCTTGGCCGCCTTCCGCTTAGCGCCTGATCCACACCCAACCTTATTTCACAAAGTATTAAAATTCATTAGCGAATTTGATCTGGTTCGGGAAGCGCCAAAGCAAAAAACCAGCGATTTTCATTCTTTATCGTTTTCATTCACGTTTGCGAAACCAAACGCCAAGCAATCGGTGAAGACTCAACCGTTAATAGCATGAAATTAATAGGTTTTAAGGCCTGCCATGCCTATCCAATAAGAAACGCATCAGAGAATTTTATGAAAAAGAAACTTCCAGAGCACAAGCTTATTGCGGTTATCAGTCTGCTCGTCGTTCCGATTCTTCTTCTGGGTTGGCTTTTTGTCAACGAAAGTAACAAATCAATCGGTTTTGCCCGGCAAAAATTGCAGGGAACATCGTTTTTAGAACGGTTCATGCCTCTTTATGGCAAGATTGCATCGCAAGAACCAATCACGGCCGCCGATAAATTTTTGCTCGCCACTTTGAAACGCGATTTCGGACCCAGCCTTGATATTTCTTTTGAAATTGACCAAGTTTTAACAGAGATCAACGCCGCCACCGTTAATCGCGTCAAGGCGATGCAGGTCAGTCGGCAATTAATGACCAATGTTGCAAATCATTCCAGTCTGATTTTAGATCCGGATATTGATACCTATTATCTGGTCGATGCGCTGGTGCTTCGCGTGCCTGAACTTCTGAACCTTGGCTCTGATATGGCGGCAAATCTCGATTATCAAAAATCCAGCAACGAGGCCGCACAAAATTTTGATCGCAATTTTCTCAAGGTGGGCCAATTCAATGCCGCTTTGAAAGGCCTGCACCAATCGATGAACGCAGCCATGCAAGGCAATAAGGACGGCAATCTTAAATTTAAAGTTGCCAGCGAAAATGTCATGTTTCAGGTGCGTGCAGATGATTTTATCTCGGCATTGGATGTTAGTTCAAAAAATATTTTGGCACCGAAGGCCGTGGAAGCTGGTGCCATTGCAACGTTTAAAGGATTTCTGAAAAACGCAGAATATTTCTCGCAAAACACCAACCTGCAACTCAATTCCTTATTGCAAAAGCGACTCGACGAATTTGTGCGTTGGCTTTATCTCAGTATTAGCATTTCAGTTTTGTTGACGCTGGCTGCGCTTTCAATGTCTCTGACAATTCTCAAAAAACTGGTTCATGGTCTTGATGATAAAATCATTTTCCTGGCGCACCATGATCCGATGACGCGGCTTAAAAATCGCGCCGCTTTCACAGCCGAAATGCATAAAATATTAAATGCGGCATTTCAAAACAATGAAAAGCTGGCCCTTCATCTCATTGATTTAGACAAGTTTAAATCGATCAATGATAACCTTGGCCATCATGCTGGAGACGTGGTTCTTAAAACCTTGGCCAATCGTCTTGTTGAAAGCAGCAGACCCAATGATCTGATTGGCAGGTTGGGTGGTGATGAATTCGTAATTTTGCAGCGGAATGTAACGTCGGTGCGGATGGCAGAAGCTTTCGCAGACCGAATCGTTGTGGCCATGCGCAGGCCTGTGACACTGGAAAACCAACACGTTAATATATCAATTTCGATGGGCGTTGCTCTTAGCCCCAGCCACGGCAGAAAAGTTGATGTTCTTATGGCTCATGCTGATATGGCGCTTTATGCAGCCAAGGCGGCAGGCCGTGATCAATATTTGATGTTTAATGTAGACCTTGAACGCGCGATTAAAAGACGCCGCGCGTTGGAAGAAGAAGTCAAACACGCAGCGCATGAAGAGTTGTTCACGATCAACTATCAGGCGCAATATAATTCTGCCGGAACGCAAATTCTTGGCTTTGAAGCTTTGCTGCGATTGCGCACGCGCGATGGCGTTGAAGTTCCACCCTCAGAATTCATTCCAATCGCCGAGCAATTGGGCCTCATAACTCAAATCGGCACTTGGGTGATTGGACAAGCGTGCCGTGTAGCCATGGCTTGGCCCGACACCATCTCAGTTGCGGTTAATCTTTCACCCATGCAATTTGCATCTGGCGGCATTGCCCAAACAATTTCAGATGCGTTGAAAATAACGGGCTTAAAACCTAACAGGCTGGAAGTGGAAATTACTGAAGGCTTGCTGATGCAAAACACACAAGACGTGTTGAATGAGTTGAATTCTATTCGCGCCCTTGGAGTTTCAATTGCGATGGATGATTTTGGCGCAGGTTATTCCAGCCTCAGCTATTTGTGGCGCTTTCCGTTTGATAAAATCAAGATTGACCGTTCCTTCGTTCAGGCGTTTGAGAAAAACGATATGAATGCGCAAAACGTTTTGGGCACGATTGTTGTGTTGGGCCATTCTTTGAATATGAGCGTCACTGTGGAAGGCGTTGAAACCGCTGCACAAGCCCAATTTGTTCACGCTTTAAATTGCGACCAGGTTCAGGGTTTCTTTTTTAGCAGGCCCCTGCCTCAACAGGATTTGGCAACGTTGATTTTGAAAAGCTTTCTTCAGGCAAATGAAGAGAAACCAACAAGCGAATCCAAGTTACGTCTGGTTCAATAAAATCTACAGCGATCAACATTGCAGGCCAGAGGTGCAACCTATAGGCTTGGCCGCAAGAAATGGATTCGCACAATGAAAATTGAATTTTTAAGCAAAGCACCAAAGAAAATTTCAGTGGTTATTTATTTGGCCTCCGAGGGTTCCACACTTTCAAAGGCTGCACATGCTTTTGATCAAGCTTCAGACGGCCTCTTGACCCGCGCAATGAAAGCCACAAAGTTCACCGGCAAACGTGATCAAACGCTTGATTTGGTGTCGCCTACAAAAGACCAAGACCGTGTGTTTATCTATGGTTTGGGCGATGTTACCAAATTAAAGTCTCTCGATTTCGAGATGATCGGCGGCTCAATTTCTGGCCTTCTGATGGCGAATAAAATTCAACAGGCGGCAATTGTGCTAGAATCAACCGAAGTCAAAAATAATGACGCTGCGGCCTTGGTCGCTTCAGGCGCGGTTTTGCGCAATTATGGTTTTGAAAAATATAAAACAAAAAAGCCTGATGCAACAAAGAAATTGGAATCGCTTGTGATGGTTTGCGATAACGCAGCCAAGGCCAAGAAGAACTTTGCCAATCTTCAGGCTATCGCTGAAGGTGTTCACTTGGCGCGTGATTTGGTGAATGAACCTGCAAACATTCTCTATCCTGAAGAATTTGCAAGCCGTGCCAAACAGCTGGCCAAGGCTGGTGTTAAAGTTGAAATTTTAGGCGCGGCCCAAATGAAAAAATTGGGGATGGGCGCACTGCTAGGCGTTTCACAAGGCTCACCTTTTGCACCACAACTGGTTATCATGCGCTGGGATGGCGGCACTAAGGGTGAAGCACCCGTGGCCTTTGTGGGCAAGGGCGTAACCTTCGACACGGGTGGCGTTTCCATCAAACCCGCAGCCGGCATGGAAGATATGAAGGGCGATATGGGCGGCGCTGCTTGTGTCACCGGCTTGATGCTGGCTTTGGCCAAACGCCAAGCCAAATGCAACGTGATTGGCGCAATCGGCCTTGTTGAAAATGCGATAGACGGCAAGGCCCAACGACCGGGCGATGTGGTTAAATCCATGTCTGGCCAAACCATCGCTGTTCTGAACACTGACGCAGAAGGCCGCCTCATTCTGGCTGACGTTTTGTGGTATGTTCAAAGCCGTTTCAAACCGAAATTCATGGTCAATTTGGCAACGCTCACGGGCGCCATCTTGGTGGCGTTGGGTAAGGAACATGCGGGACTGTTTTCCAACAATGACCAATTGTCTGAACGGCTTCACACAGCGGGCCTCGACACAGGCGAAAAAGTGTGGCGCATGCCGTTGACACCTGAATATGACAAGATGATCGACAGTGATATTGCAGATATGAAAAATATTGGCGGCCGTTTTGCTGGTTCAATTACCGCCGCGCAATTTTTGCAAAGGTTTGTCAACAAAGTGCCATGGGCCCATTTGGATGTTGCGGGAACAGCAATGGATGCGGTGAAAACCTCTATCAACCACAGTTGGGGTTCGGGCTGGGGCGTTCGGCTTCTCAACAAGCTTGTTGCTGATCACTACGAGAAATAGGCCACAAAACGCATTCATTTGGAAAAAATGAATTGTAATCTCTTGTATTACAGATTGAGGCTTCCCACCTCTTCTCAGTAACCCCGCAACTGAGAGAAACAAAAATGAATGCACTATGGAGCCCCGTTAAAATTGGCAACTTGCAATTGCCACATCGCCTTGCTTTGGCACCCATGACCCGCAGCCGCGCCAAGGCCGATGGAACGCCTGGCGATTTGGCAGCCGAATATTATGCTCAACGCGCCTCCATGGGGTTGTTGATCGCAGAAGGCACCCAACCCTCCGATGATGGCCAAGGCTATACCACCACGCCCGGCATCTATACCGATGCGCACGTCAAAGGCTGGCGCAAAATAACCGATGCCGTTCATAAAGCGGGCGGCCATTTATACATTCAGTTGATGCATGCGGGCCGCGTTGCCCATCCTGACAATACGCCGCATCACCGCACCCCTGTGGCGCCATCGGCCATTAAACCAGACGGCGTGAAAATGTTCACGCCAACCGGAATGCAAGATGCGCCAACACCACGCGCGCTGACCACAGCTGAAGTAAAGCAAACCGTCAAAGATTTTGCCCATGCGGCCAAGCGGGCCATTGAAGCAGGCGCAGACGGCGTGGAAATTCACGGTGCCAATGGCTATTTGGTTCAACAATTTTTGGCACCCAACGCCAACACCAGAACTGATGAATATGGTGGCTCAATCGAAAACCGCGCGCGCTTTGCAATTGAAGTGGCCAAGGCTGTCGTTGCGGAAATTGGCGCAGAGCGTACCGGCATTCGCTTGTCGCCGCTGGGCAATTCTGGCGGGTTGGATGAAGGGCCAGAAGGTGCTGCTCTTTATCACTATCTGGTTACGGAATTGAATAAGCTCAACCTTGCCTATTTGCACATTTTGCATACCGGCAATGAAAAACTGGTGCAGGATTTGCGCAAGCTTTGGACGCATTCATTCTTGCTCAATCGCCCCAATGCTGCGCCGGAAAATCTTGATCAAGATTTGAAATCGGGCTTGGCAGATGTGGTGCCCGTTGGCAAACTTGGCCTCGCTAATCCAGATCTTGTTGCACGCTTGCAGAAAAAAGCCCCGCTCAATGAAGCTCACCCAGCAACGTTCTTTGGTGGCGGTGCCGCAGGCTTTACCGATTATCCAACCTTGGCTGCTTAACACCTCTTGAATTTACTTTCGCCTTGGGGTCAATAACCTCATGGCGGAAGTTTTCTTTTATCATCTCACATCACAACCTTTGAAATTTGTGCTGCCCCAACTTGTGGCAAAGGGGCTTGAGCGCAAATTGCGCATGGCAGTTGAAACGGGCGTGCACGAAAACATACCCAAAATTTCTGAAATGTTGTGGTCAGCAGATGATGTGGCTTTTCTGCCCCATGGTTTGGCTGAAGATGATAATGCGGCGCATCAACCTGTGCTCTTGTCAGCAACGCCAGAAAATCATAACCAAGCCACTGTTCGCTTTTTTGTTGATGGCGCTTTGCCGCTTTCAATGGAAGGTTTGACCCGGGCGGTGATTATGTTTGATGGCGCTGATGAACAGGCCGTTGAACAGGCACGGGCCCAGTGGAAACGCCACAAGGCAGACGGACACGATATTAGTTATTGGAAACAAGACGAGAGCGGCAAATGGCAAAACCAGGCAAAATAGTTGCAAAACTTCGGTATCGGCTGATGACAGGCCTTGATGATCGCACCTTTTGTGAACGCATTTCAACTGCACTCGATGATGGCTATGAACTCTATGGTTCACCTGCCATCACCTATAACGGAAAAACCTGCATCGTTGCTCAGGCACTGGTGTTGAAGCGCCGCACCACATCCACAACGCCGCGCAAATCTTCCACTTCAAAATAACGCGGTGTGTGCGCGGGAACATCTTCATGTTCATGGCCCCACAAAATTTCAAAGGGAACATAAACGCCATATCCACCCGCGTGGATCATGGGCAACACATCAGACTTAATTGAATTTCCGGCCATCAAGGTTTTGTCCACCGTACCGTCGTAGCGTTTGCAAATTTTCTGATAGGTTGCGGCTTTCTTGTCGCTGACAATTTCCACGCCATCAAAATAATGCGCCAGACCAGAGGCTAAAACTTTGCGTTCCTGGTGGTGCAAATCACCCTTGGTGATCAACAATAATTTATGGTCTGCGTGCAGCGCTTTCAACGTGTCTTCCACATGGGGCAACAGTTCAATCTCATGGTCTAGCATATCGCGGCCCATGGCGATCAGTTTTGAAATCGTGGCAGCGTCCACTTGGCCGCCAGTAATTTCAATGGCCGTTTCAATCATCGATAGCGTAAAACTTTTCACCCCAAAACCATAAAGGCCAAGGTTTTTGGTTTCCATTTGCATCACTTTGGCGGTTGCTTCATGGGCTGGCAAAATGTTTGAAAACATTTCGCCAAAGGCTTTCTCTGCGGCATCAAAATGAATCAAATTGTGCCACAACGTGTCATCAGCATCAAAACACACCAGATCAAGTTTGCTCAAAGCTTGGCCTCAATTGCATCCCAAATCAAAGCCGCAATATCCTCGCCGCCAAAGCGTTTCACTTGCCGAATGCCGGTGGGTGAAGTGACGTTAATCTCCGTCATCACATCACCAATCACATCAATGCCCGTGAATATTAACCCACGCTTTTTCAGCTCTGGCCCAATTGCTTCGCAAATTTCATGCTCACGTTTTGTAAGACTTGTAGGCTCTGCCCGCCCACCCACATGCATGTTAGAACGATTGTCCGTGTCTGATGGAACGCGGTTTATGGCACCAGCAACCTTGCCATCCACCAAGATGATGCGCTTGTCGCCCTTTCGCACATCGGGTAGATATTTCTGCGCAATATAAGGTTCAGCATAATGCGCAGCAAAAAGTTCAAGCAGCGATGTAAAATTATGATCTTGCTTGTTAGTGCGAAACACACCCGCGCCGCCATTGCCATAAAGCGGTTTTAAAATAATATCGCCATGGAATTGGCGAAACTTATCAATCTCGCCCACATCACGTGTAATCAATGTTTCTGGCATCAGTTCAGGAAATTTTAAAATGAATAGTTTTTCCGGTGCGTTGCGAACTTCAGTCGGGTCATTTACCACCAAGGTTTTCGGGTGGATTAAATCTAGTAAATGCGTAGCGGTAATATAGCCCATATCAAACGGAGGGTCTTGGCGCATATGCAAAACCTGCTGCGTTGAAAGATCAATGCGCTTAGGCGGCCCCAAAGTGGCGTGTTCGCCCTTAACATCCTTCACTTTCACATCATGGCCATAAGCTGAAAGAACACCGCCTTCATAGCTCAAGGTTTTCGTTTGATAATAGAACAACGAGTGGCCACGACTTTGCGCTTCCAACATAATTGCAAAGGTTGAATCGCCTGAAATATCAATGGATGAGATGGCATCCATTTGCACCGCAACTTTAAGGCTCATAATCTAGTTCATTCCTTCAAATGCATTTTCGATATGCTTGGGCCACAGGTAAGAATTAACCGCAACAATGTCAAACCTGCAGTGGCCTTGGGCGGCGATTTGATCTTTCGCCATCCAAAGCGAGGCTGCCGCCGCAATGCGCCGCGATTGAAAACCGGTCACGGATGTGATGGCGTCATTATGGTTCGTGCGCGCTTTAACTTCAACAAAAGCCGTTGTGGTTCCACGCCGCATAATTAAATCAATCTCGCCATGATGAGATTTATAGCGCTGTGCCAGCAGCCGATAACCTTTCAAACGCAAAAACATCAGCGCTGAAACTTCAGCCCAATGGCCACGCTGTTCAGCTTTTTTGCGATCACGCGTCATCGGCTTTGCGTTTCAAAATGCGGGTGTAAATATCGTCTTTTTGTAAGTTGAACATCTTGCTCACGATAGAAGCGGCTTTGCTGGCAGAATTTTCCGCAAGCGCCATGGTAATGGCATTTTCAATCGCATCGTCTGATGCTGCTTCGGCCAAAATTTCTGAAGGTGCAATCACAATGCAAATTTCACCCTTCACAGATTCGCGTGCAGCTAAAGTGGCATGAACTTCATCAGCGCTTCCGCGCAAAACCTCTTCATGCAGCTTGGTCAACTCGCGTGAAACGGCAATGCGTGGATTGTTCAGCGCCACCGAAATATCTCGCAGCGCATCAACAACGCGGTGGGGGCTTTCAAACGCTATCAAAGTTGAAGGCACAGATTTGAAGCGCGTTAAAATTTCTCGCCGCGCTTTTTCTTTTTGCGGTAAAAAACCAATGAACGTAAAACAATCAGTCGGCAGGCCTGAAACCGTAAGGGCTGTTAAAACCGAAGAAGCGCCGGGCAGGGCTGTCACCATAATGTTTTCTTCAACACAAGATTTTACCAAGCGATAGCCGGGGTCAGAAACCAGTGGCACGCCAGCATCGCTTACCAATGCATAAGCGCCGCCTGCTTTGAGCGCCGCAATTATGGCGGGCCTAACTTTTTCAGCGTTGTGCTCGTGGTAAGGCCGCATCACCGCTTTAATGCCATATCGATCAAGCAGGCGCGAAGAAACGCGTGTGTCTTCACACAACACAACATCGGCCGCGGCAAGTGTCGCCAAGGCGCGCAACGTCACATCGCCCAAATTTCCAATGGGTGTTGCGGTGATGTGTAAACCCGGTTCAAGTGAAGCGGCTTCATGGCGTGTGGCACCAATGAAAAAGCCACGCTCAGCCATGAAGCTCTCGAATGATAGCGTTGAGCAATGGCCTGCCACGCGGCGTTGCGCGCAAGATGTGGCCTTCACGCTGCACCAAATCCAAAGCCTGCAACGCTTCAATCTTTTCGGCGGAAATCATTTCGCCTGCCAAGTTTGCGTGGCGTTCAAGATCAATTCCCTCTGCAATACGAAGACCCATCAAAAGATATTCGGGCGCTTGCTCCGCTGGTGTCAAGTGTTGGGCTTCAACCACGCCATTGCCATTTTGCTCGACCGCTTTAACCCAGGTTTCGGGGTGTTTTTCACAAGCCAAAGCTTGTCCATTCAGCCGCCCGTGGGCACCTGGCCCAACGCCGGCATATTGCCCATAGCGCCAATAAGTAAGGTTATGCAGGCTTTCGTTTCCGCCGGATGCGTGATTTGAAATTTCATAGGCGTGAAGCCCCGCCGCCGCAGTCATCTCTTGGGTAATGTCATAAAGCGTTGCGGCGTGGTCATCATCAGGAATGGTCAGTTTTCCTGCTTGTTGCAAATCGAAATAGCGTGTCTCAGGCTCGATGGTCAGCTGATAAAGCGACATGTGGCCCTGTTGCTCACCAAGGGCCGTTGCCAATTCTTCGCGCCACTGCTGGGTTGTTTGGTTTGGCCGCGCATAGATCATGTCAAACGACACACGCGGGAAAATCTTTGCCGCCAAGCGAAATGCGGCCAGCGCTTCTTCGGGTGAATGTTGCCGGCCAAGTGCTTTTAAATCGTCTTCCACCAATGATTGCACACCAACGGAAACACGATTCACGCCTGCTGCGCGATAGCCACGAAAATTGTTGGCCTCAACACTGGTGGGGTTTGCTTCGAGAGTAATCTCTGCATGCGCCGCCACGGGCCACAATTCTGCAATGCCATCCAGCACATGGGCCACAGCTTCGGGCGGCATCAAACTGGGTGTGCCGCCGCCAAAGAAAATGCTGGTGACAGTTTTGTCGGGTGCCAAAGTTTTCATATGCGATAATTCGCAAACCAAGGCGCGGCCAAAACGCATATGGTCAACCGCCTCATGGCGCACATGGCTGTTGAAATCACAATAGGGGCATTTGGCCTTGCAGAACGGCCAGTGGACATAAACGCCAAAGTTAGAAGAGGTCTGCAAGCAGTTGCTCCAAAGCTTTTGCGCGGTGGGAAATTTTATTCTTCGCCTCGTGGGTCATTTCAGCAAATGTCAAATCCTGCCCATCAGGCACGAATGCAGGGTCATAGCCGTGGCCCAAAGTGCCGCGCGGCGGCCACACCAATTGCCCCGGTGCCACACCTTCGTAAAATCGGGTTTCTCCATCTGGCCACATTACACAAAGCGTGCACATAAATTGCGCTTTGCGTTGGGCGGGCAAAGTTGCACCCGCAGCTTGCAACCTTTCTTCAACCAGCCGCATGGCCATAGACCAGTCGCGCGTTGGCCCTGCCCAATCAGCAGTGTAAACGCCAGGTGCTCCATTAAGTGCATCAACACAAAGCCCAGAGTCATCGGCAATCGCAATCATGCCAGATGCCTGCATGGCAGACAGTGCTTTTATTTTCGCATTACCACGAAACGTTGTTTCGGTTTCCGCAGGCTCTGACAAACCAAGGCCGCCCGCTGATTGTGCCAAAACGCCATAAGGCTCCAACAGCTCAACAAACTCCTCAAGCTTACCCTTGTTGTGAGTGGCAATAACAATGTTTTGGCTCGATAGTTTACGCAACAGCCAAAACCTTTTTCTGCAAACTCACCAGTTGGCCAATGCCGTGCTTTGCCAAATCTAAAAGTTCATGCAACGTGTCTTCTGAAAATGGCTCGCCTTCAGCGGTGCCCTGAATTTCAATGATACCGCCAGAGCCTGTCATCACAAAATTGGCATCTGTGCCTGCAGTTGAATCCTCCGCATAGTCCAAATCCAAAACCGAAGTTCCACCATGCACACCGCATGAAATTGCGGCGACATGGTCTTTCAGTGGCGAAGCCTTTAACATGTCTCGCGCTGTCATCCAGCTGATGCAATCGGCCAGTGCCACAAAGCTTCCGGTAATGGCAGCGGTGCGCGTTCCGCCATCGGCTTGGATTACATCGCAATCGACCGAGATTTGGCGTTCACCCAATAGTTTCATATCGACCACGGCACGTAAAGATCGACCAATAAGCCGTTGAATTTCTTGTGTTCTACCAGATTGTTTGCCAGACGCTGCTTCGCGTTTCATGCGTTCGCCCGTGGCGCGTGGAAGCATGCCATATTCAGCCGTAACCCAGCCCTTGCCGCCGCCTTTCAGCCACGGCGGCACGCGCTCTTCAAGCGAGGCCGTACAAAGAACGTGAGTGTCGCCAAACTTGACGAGGCAAGAACCTTCGGCATGTTTTGAAACATTGCGCGTTAAAGAAACTTCACGCAGTTGGTTGGGCAGCCGGCCTGATGGACGCATGGTAGTTCCTTTCAAAAATTAAATAAGGCCTTGGGTAGTGGCCAGTTTTAACAAATTCACTTCAGGCCGCGCACCCGTGTGAGATATCACTTCGGCCGCAGCAAGCCCACCAAGGTTGGCGCATTGGCGCAGCGGAAGTTTGCGCGTATGGCCAAACAAAAAGCCCGCCGCAAACAAATCACCAGCACCGGTCACATCAACCACTGCATTGACGGGGTGAGCAGGAACCACAATGCGTTCTTGCCCCTTCACGACTAAAGATCCTTTTTCAGACCTCGTGAGAACAGCTAAAGGACAATCACGATGAATGGCATCAACCGCGCCATCAAAGTTTTGAGTTTTATAAAGCGTTTTAATTTCGCTCTCATTGGCAAAAACAATGTCGATCGAGCCTTTGATCAAATCCAAAAAACTATCACGGTGGCGTTCAACACAAAATGAATCTGAAAGCGTGATGGAGGTTAAGCGCCCTGCAGCACGTGCAATTTTTGCGGCCAAGCGAAACGCTTCTTTGGCTTCGGGCTTATCCCAAAGATAACCTTCCATATAAGTCACCTGCGCCGCTTCAACCACGGCCTTGTCAACATCAGCGGTAGATAGATTTACACAAGCGCCCAAATATGTGTTCATCGTGCGCTCACCATCGGGGGTGACAAGGATGAATGATCGTGCGGTGGCGGGGCCGTCACTGGCTTTTGGCGTTGCAAAATGCACACCGATGGATTTCATGTCATGGTCATAAATTGCGCCAAGTTGGTCTTGCTTCACTTTGCCGAAATATGCCGCCTTACCGCCAAAGCTTGCAACACCTGCGGCGGTGTTTCCGGCAGAACCGCCCGAAATTTCAACCGCTGGCCCCATGACGGAATAGAGCTGTTCGGCGCGCGCCTCATCGATCAGATTCATTGAACCTTTCACCAATTTTTCGCGGGCAACGAAGGCTTCATCCACTGTGGTAATAACATCAACAATGGCGTTGCCAATGGTAAGCACATCAAATTGAGTTTGGGTCATGGCGCTGAACTAGCAAAAGCCACTTGCAGAAACAAGCCGCAATGCCCAATTAGAGCAAATGATAAAAGCGCTGTTGAACACATTGAACGACTTAACCTCGCCTGAATTCCGCAGCGCCCTGTGGCGTTCGATTGGCTTGTCGATAGCGCTTTTTGCTGCCCTTTGGTTTGGCATAGAGTTTTTGATTTCAACTCTAACGCTCTTCCCCTATCCTTGGCTCACCACCGCCTTGCAACTCACAACGGGGCTTGGCCTGTTTGCAGCGTTTTTCTTTTTAATGGCGCCTGTCACCGCGCTTTTTGCTGGCCTGTTTCAAGATAAAATCAGCGCAAAAGTTGAAGCCCGCCATTATGCAAAAGATGCGCCGGGCAGGCCCGTTGCAATGATTGCTGGCCTTACGATGGGGCTAAAATTTGCGGCCCTTGCTTTAGGTGTAAATCTCGTGATGTTTCCGCTGGTGTTTTTTGCAGGCTTTGGTGCTGTGTTGTTCGTTCTCGCCAATGCTTATTTGATCAGCCGAGAATATTTTGAAATGGCGGCCAGTCGATTTATGCACCCTAAGAACGCCGCTGAATTGCGCCAGCGAAATTTCTGGAAAGTGTTTATTGCAGGGCTTCCTGCTGGCCTTCTTGCTGTGGTTCCATTCTTAAATTTTGCCACGCCAATCTTCGCCACTTCCTATTTCTTGCACTTCTTCAAACAGGTGCAGAAGTCTTCGGTTTGAAGGGGCACAGATCAGCCACGATGCAGCGCCAACAATCTGGTTTGCGCGCCTTGCAAATATAGCGGCCGTGTAAAATCAACCAGTGGTGTGCGTGGCGCAAATATTGCTTCGGAATGGCCTTCAGAAGTTTTTGTTCAACCTCTAACGGGGTTTTGCCTTTGGCCAACCCCATGCGATTTCCCAGCCTGAACAAATGTGTGTCCACCGCGATTGTATGTTCCCCAAACACAATATTCAAAACCACATTGGCGGTCTTGCGGCCAACGCCGGGCAAGGCTTCCAATGCTTCGCGCGAATGGGGCACTTTTGAATTGTGCTTTTCAATCAATTCTAAACACAACGCATAAACATTCTTGGCCTTGGCACGAAACAAGCCAATGGTTTTGATGGCATTCTGAATTCCATCTTCGCCCAAAGCTGCCATGGCTTCAGGTGTTGAGGCTTTGGCGAACAAACTCTTTGTGGCCTTGTTCACGCTCACGTCCGTTGCTTGTGCAGAAAGCACAACGGCCACCAGAAATGTAAAATCATTCACTGATTGAAGCTCACCCTTCGGCTCGGGATTGGCTTCTTCAAAGCGCCTGAATATTTCAGCGATGCGTCGCGATTTCGGTGTTGTGGCCATGGGATGATTCGTCGCGCTTGCGTTGAATTAAAATGCACTAATCTTTTGCAATGAGCGAAGCAAAATTACAAAATTGGTCTATAAAAATTCAACCGCATCGATCGTTGACCGGCTTTGGATTGCGCATCACGTTGGCCGCAGTCGTGATTTCCAACCTTGTGGTGGCGACTGTGTTTTGGGCTTTAAAAGCTTGGCCTGTATTTGCATTTTTGGGCCTTGATGTGGCTTTGGTGTTTTGGGCTTTTGGCGCTAACAACGAGGCCGCAAACCGCAGCGAACACATTGAAATAAACGGCGAAGAAGTGGTTTTAACGCGCAACGGAAAATTTGGCCAAAAGCAAATGAAGTTCAATCGCCGCTGGGTACGCGTCATGTTGGAATATGACGCCAACCGCGAATTGATTGGCCGATTGTTTTTTGTTACCTCCGGTAAACGCACCGAAATTGCTTCTTTCCTTGGCGCTGATGAACGCAAAGCCTTGGCCGATGAGTTGAAGAGCGTTATTATAAGGCCAAAGATTTAAGCGGAAAACGGGTGGCTTGCGTCACGTTCATCGCATAGTCTTATGCCATGGAACATCATTCATCACTCGACGATTATGACAAAGTGCGCCAAGTACTTTCTAATCTTTATGACAATTGGCGCGACCAACCTTCTTTGGAAGATTTGGCAAGGCCAGTGGGCCTCAGCGAAGACCAATTACAAAAGCTTTTCACGCGCTGGGCGGGGTTAACGCCCAAAGCATTTCTGCAGGCCTTAACGCTTGATCACGCCCGCAAAATGTTGAATGATTCAGCGTCTATATTGGATGCCGCATTAGACAGTGGCCTTTCTGGCCCCGGCCGTTTGCATGATCTTTTCGTGGCCCATGAAGCCATGTCGCCCGGCGCATTTAAATCCAAAGGGCAGGGGCTTACAATTTCATATGGCTATCATCCATCCCCGTTTGGAATAGCACTTGCAATGGTAACAGATCATGGCCTTTGTGGATTGGCATTTGCCGATCATGGCGGCGAAGTTGCGGCCTTGGCCGATATGACGCGGCGTTGGCCTAATGCGATGTTTAATGAAGACTCGGCCAAGACCGCGCCCTATGCGACGCAAATTTTCAAAGGTTCTGATGGCCAGCCCATTCGCATCACCTTGATTGGTTCAGACTTTGAAATCAGCGTATGGGAAACGCTTTTAAAAATCCCTCAAAAGCGCGCTGTCACCTATGGCGATATCGCCACAAAAATTGGCAAGCCGAAAGCCGCCCGCGCCGTGGGTGCAGCGGTGGGGAAGAACCCCATTTCATTCGTGGTGCCGTGCCATCGTGTCATTGGCAAATCGGGTGACATCACGGGCTATCATTGGGGGCTGACGCGAAAACGCGCGATATTAGGCTGGGAAGCGGGCCAAGTTTAAGCGCCATTCAACCAAAGATGCAGCCCGATACTCGCCGCGTACCCCACCGCAATTGCGGGCGTCCAACGCAAGTGGCTGAGGAACGTGTAATGCTTGCCGCCAAGCCCCATCATGGCAACGCCTGCTGCAGAACCGATGGACAGTA
>JANXRO010000252.1 GCA_025356765.1 Hyphomicrobiales bacterium
CTTTGCGATGATAATGGCGTAACGCGAGTCACCATGCGCTTGCCGCCCACATCTTCCATTTTTGAAATCAACAAATGTTGCGCGGCATTGGCAGCAACTTGCGGAGAATGCCGCGCAACATTTGTTGATTTCAAAAATGGAAGATGTGGGCGGCAAGCGCATGGTGACTCGCGTTACGCCATTATCATCGCAAAGCCGCCGCGAAGAATTGGCGCGCATGCTTTCAGGCGCAAAGGTAACAGATTCTGCTCGGGCACAAGCTGAAGAATTGTTGGCAGGCCGTGGATGAGCCGCAAGGACGCTGAGGCCGAACACGCAAAATTAAACGCTGAAATCGCTGCCCATGATTTGGCCTATCATCAAAATGATGCGCCCACCATTTCAGACGCGGATTATGACGCGTTACGCAAGCGCCTGTTAGATCTTGAAAGCCATTATCCCGCGCTGGCTAAAACGTCCGTGTTACAAAAAGTGGGTGCGGCGCCATCTGGCAAGTTTGCAAAGGTGCAACACCAGGTTCCTATGTTGTCGTTGGCCAATGGTTTTGCCGATGATGATGTGATTGAATTTTTAGGTCGCATCAAAAGGTTTTTGAACCTGCCCGAAGATGCGGCCCTGGACATGACGGCCGAACCCAAAATTGATGGGCTTTCCATGGCACTTCGCTATGAAAATCGAAAGCTGGTGCAAGCGGCCACGCGTGGTGATGGGGCAACGGGTGAAAATGTAACCGCCAATATTTTAACCGTTAAAAACATTCCGCATACGTTGCCCCTATCTGCGCCTGATTTGATCGAGGTGCGTGGCGAAATATACATGTCTTCCAATGACTTCGCGGCGTTGAATGAGAAATTGATTCAAGATGGCGAAAAGCCCTTGGCCAATCCGCGCAATGGTGCGGCTGGCTCACTTCGCCAGCAAGACCCGAATATTACAGCAGCACGGCCTTTGAAGTTTTTTGCCTATGCGTGGGGTTCCGCGGCAAAACTTCCAGCTGATACACAATGGGGCGTGGTGCAGGCGTTCAAATCTTGGGGATTGCCCGTTAATCCGCTGATGGTTTTGTGCCATTCAGCCAAAGATCTTTTGGCGCATTATCGTGCCATCGAAGCGCAACGTTCTACATTGGGTTATGACATTGACGGCGTGGTTTATAAATTGAATGATTTGGCATTGCAGGCGCGGCTTGGATTTGTTTCACGTTCGCCGCGCTGGGCCTTGGCGCATAAGTTTTCGGCTGAACAGGCAACAACACGTCTTGAAGGCATTGATATTCAAATTGGCCGCACCGGGGCTTTAACGCCCGTGGCGCGGCTTAAGCCTGTCACCGTTGGTGGCGTTGTGGTGGCCAATGCCACGCTTCACAACGAAGATGAGATTGCGCGTAAAGATGTGCGCATTGGCGACATGGTTATTGTGCAACGGGCCGGTGATGTTATCCCGCAAATTGTGGGCGTGTCTTTGCGCGGTGTGGGTGCAGTTCCTTATGGATTTCCAAAGATCTGCCCAGCTTGTGGAAGCCATGCGGAACGTGAAGATCGCGGTTCAGGTAAATCAGATGCCGTGCGCCGTTGCACGGGCGGATTGATTTGCCCCGCACAACGCGTGGAACGCCTGAAGCATTTTGCATCGCGCAACGCCTTTGACATTGAAGGTTTGGGCGACAAAATTATTGAAGAATTTTATGCCGATGGATTGATTGCAGCACCGCAAGATATTTTCACATTGCAGGCGCGTGACGCGCGATCAGTGAAAAAATTAAACCAGCGAGAAGGCTGGGGCCAATCCAGTGTTGCCAATCTTTTCGCGGCGATTGAAGCAAGGCGAGAGATTGCTTTAGATCGGTTTATCTTCGCCTTGGGCATTCGCCACGTGGGGGAAACCACGGCGCGGGTTTTGGCCAGAACCTATCAATCAGCCGAGCATTTACGTGACCAGATGAAGCTTGCAGGCTTGAGCGACGAAAATGATGCGCGGCATGAGTTAGGCGCTGTTGATGGCGTGGGCAGCATTGTGGCCGAAGCCGTGATTGATTTTTTCCACGAAGAACACAATATCCAGATCTTCGATGCGTTGTTGGCAGAAGTGAAACCGCAACCACTTGCGGCCGTTGCATCATCATCGCCCGTATCTGGTAAAACCGTTGTGTTTACGGGCGCACTGGAACGGATGACGCGTGAAGAAGCCAAGGCCATGGCCGAGCGGCTGGGTGCCAAAGTTTCAGGATCAGTGTCAAAGAAAACAGATTTGCTGGTGGCCGGGCCCGGTGCTGGGTCAAAGCTGAAGGATGCCGAAAAATTTGGCGTGGAAGTGATTGACGAAAACGCGTGGTTTGAACGCGTAGGCCTTAATTGACAACCGCTGCAAAATCTTTCGCGTCTGAATTTCGCGCCGGTTTTATTGACATGGCGCCGATGCTTTTGGCCTATGCGCCTGTGGCCATGTTGTGGGGGGCTTCTGCCGCGGGCAAGGGATTTTCAGTTCTTGAAGCATTCTTGATGAGTGCTTTGGTCTATGCAGGCGCATCACAATTTGTGGCAATTGATATGTGGCGAGAGCCATTGCCGATTGTGTTGATGATCGTCACTATCTTTATCGTGAACCTGCGGCATATGCTTTATGCGGCTTCGATTTCGCGATCGATGGGCGAGATTAAACCGAGCCTTCATCCGTTTTTGATTTATGTGCTAACGGATGAGGCTTGGGCCATTGCTGAACGGCGAGCTTTAAAAGGGCCGTTGAGTTTGGGTTATTACGTGGGCGTTGCGGTGCCGTTGTGGCCCACTTGGTTTATCTTTTCAGCCATTGGTGCATTTGTGGGCAAGGACTTGGGCGACCCTGTGGTGATTGGTTTGGATTTTGCCTTTGCCGCAATGTTCATTTCAATCTTGATGGGGTTTTGGAAAGGCCCGCGCACCGGCGCTGTGATTGCTGTCAGCGGTGCTGTGGCCGCGTTGGCCAAGTATTTTATTGCTGGCGGCTGGTATATTTTATTGGGTGGCCTAGCTGGCGTTGCAGCAGCTGCGGCACTTCACAGCGAGGATGAGAAATGAACGGCCTCTTCACCCTCCATTGGACGTGGTTGCTGGCCATCATTGGCATGGGGCTTGCCACTTATACCACGCGCATTTCAGGCCTGTTGTTAATGCGCGGCGTGGTGGTTGAAGGGCGCTTGAAAGCCGCTTTGGATGCTGTGCCGCCGTCGGTGTTGATGGCGGTGATCACACCCACAGTGTTGATGACAGGCAAGGCCGAAAGCCTTGCGGCCATTGCAACAGCCTTGGCCGCATTTTTACGCGCACCCTTGTTGGTGACAATTCTGGTGGGCATGGTGTCAGTTGTGGGTTTGCGCTGGCTTGGTTTTTAACCGGGGCTTTAAAGTGTGCCCCTTGCTGACAAAGCGAACGCACTCGATTTCACGTGCAGCACGGCAGCGCCTGAGGAATTTAAAAACTCACTGACGATTTTTTCAATATCGTCACCCATTTTCAAGCTGAAAGAATGTGCGCCGAAAGACGTGGCCCAAGCCGCAAAATCAGGGTTGACCAAATTGGTGCCAGACACGCGGCCCGCAAAGTTTTTTTCCTGGTGCGAGCGGATGGTGCCATAAATTCCATTATCAGAAATGACGATTTTTGGGCTGGCGCCAAAGGCCATGGCGGTGGCCAGTTCTTGGCCTGTCATCAACACGCCGCCATCGCCCACAAAGCAAATTACGGTTCTATTTGGTGCGTTCAAGCTGGCGGCAACGGCAGCAGGAACGCCATAACCCATGGCCCCCACAATACCACCCAACAGGAGGTTTCTGGGCGTCAGCAACCAATGCCGATGAACCCAGGTTGACATGTTACCAGCGTCCGTCGTGACGATAGCATTGGGTGGAGCAAGCTTGGCCAACGCCATTGTCACCCTGCCAAAATCAACACCGTCTGAGGGTTCAGGCGACACAAATTTCTGCGCGCTAAGCGTTGCTGCATGCACCGACGAAATCCAGCGTTCACGCGCGGCGGGAGCAACGCGGGTTGAATTGGCCAAAGCGGCCAACACATCTGTTGGATTAGCAATCAAGCCAAAATCTGCCCTTGTCACGCGGCCAATGGGTTGGCCATCAGGATAAATATGCACCAAGGTTTGCGTAGGGTGGGGCGCTTGGGGAAGCGTGTAACTGAGTGATGCAACATCGCCCAACCTTGTTCCCGCTGCGATGATCAGATCAGCTTTGCTTAAAATTTCGCGCTGGGCTGGCAAGGTTCCAAAATCCAAATGGCCCGCATAGAGGTCTGATCCATTGTCAAACACATCCTGGTTTTTCCAGGTCAGCGCCACGGGCACGCGCTGGGCCGAAGCAAATTTTGCCAGCGCATCAGCACCTTTTTCTCCGCGCAAAACACCACCCGCAATCAGCAAGGGCCTTTCTGCCTGCAAAATCATTTCCTGCAATTGGTCAATATGCGCCGCTGAAGCTCCTAAATTGGGCAAGGGATAGGTGAACGCTTCGGCTTCACCAATCTCATCACGCAACATATCTTCAGGCAGTGGCAATATCACGGGCCCGGGCACACCCTCAGTTGCCAAGCGAAATGAGCGGGGTAGCATTTCGGGTAAGCGGCTGGCATCACTCAGTTCAAAAACACCTTTGGCAAAGCTGCCAAACACAGCCGCATAATCCATTTCCTGAAACACGAAGCGATATTTTTCATCACGCGCCACTTGGCCAATCATCACAATCAAAGGCACTGCATCTTGCTCGGCCATATGCACAGCAATGGAAACATTGGTAGCACCAGGCCCACGGCTGACCAACACCACACCGGGCACGCCCGTCATGCGGGCTTCGGCCACAGCCATGAACCCTGCACCCCCTTCGTGGCGGCAAATGATAACATCAATGCCGCTGTGGTAAAGCGCATCCAACAAAGCCAAATAGCTTTCGCCCGGAACGCAATACACGCGTTTCACGCCATGGGCTTTTAAACTGGCAACAATAAAATCAGCGGCGCGCATCATCTTCCCTCAAAACAGAATATCTGTTTTGCCGGGAAGATCAGCGCTTGTCGAGGGCAGCTAGTTCATTGCTGTGATACCAGCGGCGGCTGCCTTTTTATACCATTCATCGGCTTTGGCGGGGTCTGGCTGCAGGCCTTCGATTTTTAATTCCGCAAATATTTTGGGGTCATACGTACGCGCCACGCCGAATGTGCCCTTGGCGTTGCCTAAGCTTGAGGCTTGTAAATAAAACTGCCGCGCTGAG
>JANXRO010000254.1 GCA_025356765.1 Hyphomicrobiales bacterium
TTGGATGATTTTGAAAAAGCCGAAACATTGATGAAGCTTGTTGATGCGTTGGAAGAAGATGATGATGTGCAAAATGTTTTCACCAATGTAGAATTCAGCGACGACGTTGCGGCAAAATTGAACCCTGAGGAATAACTGTGGCTCACCATCATTTCACACCGACAACATATCATCAAACTCTGGCTGCGCATGAAACAGCATTGGTTGTGAAAGATGGTGACACAGTTACAACCTCAACCCTTGATGCCAATGGCTTTGATCTCAACATTGTTTTTCAAGCCGCAGACCCCAACCCCATGTCTGGCCCATTTTTTGTTGAAGGCGCTGAACTGGGCAACACATTGGCTATCGACATTATCAAAATTAAAATGACACGTGTGATGGGTTGGACACGCCAAGGCCTTGCTTGGCATGTGGTGCCCGCAGCAGACGTGCGCATGCTGCCTGAGCGAGAGAAAATCTATTGGGATATTGCGCCCGGTCAAAACAGCATAACGCTGCAATCACCCCCGCCTGAATTGAAGAATTGGTCCATCCCCATTGTGCCCATGATCGGGTGC
Source organism: Hyphomicrobiales bacterium (assembly GCA_025356765.1). GTDB lineage: Bacteria > Pseudomonadota > Alphaproteobacteria > Rhizobiales > Aestuariivirgaceae > Aestuariivirga. Next base: position 561 of record JANXRO010000254.1, read on the forward strand.
TTTGGCGTGGCCCCTGATGGCGGCGAAGCCATCAGCACGGCAACCAGCGGCCGTCATGGTGGCAACATGGATTATCGCCGCTTTGGCGAGGGTGCCACGGCCTATTTCCCAGTGGCAGTGCCCGGCGCTTTGTTTTTCTTAGGTGACGTTCACGGCGCGCAAGGGGACGGTGAAATTGCCGGAACCGGAATTGAAACCAGCGCTGAAATAACCTTCAAAGTGCGGGTGTTAAAAACCAAACCAATCACCTGGCCACGCGGCGAAAATGAAACGTCTATTTTTACTTTGGGCAATGCAAGACCTTTGGAGCTTGCGTTGCAGCATGCGACGGCTGAAATGTTGGTGTGGTTGGAAACCGACTATGGCCTTGGCAAAATTGCAGCCAGCCACTTTCTGGGCATGAACGTGCGCTATGATATTGGCAACGTGTTCAACCCCGCCTATTCGGTGGCCTGCCGCATCGAAAAATCTGCACTCAGCGCGCTGAAATAAATTCTATCTGTTATGCTCTAACTCATGGTTCGAATCATTGGCATAGACCCGGGCCTTCGTCACACGGGTTGGGGCATTATTGAAGCTGAAGGCACGCGCTTGTCTTATGTGGCTGATGGTGCGGTTCATTCCGTAACCGAAGATGACTTGGCCACGAGACTTTTGCAAATCCATCAGCAGATCATGGCTGTGTTGAATGAATTTTCGCCCGATGAAGCCGCCATCGAAGAAACCTTTGTGAATAAAGATGCCCGCGCCACATTAAAGCTGGGTCAAGCGCGCGGCGTGGTGATGTTGGCCCCCGTGTTGCTCAAAATCCCTGTGGCGGAATATGCGCCCAACGTGATCAAAAAATCTGTTGTGGGAAACGGCCATGCTGAAAAAGATCAGGTGAAACACATGGTCAAAATTCTGTTGCCACGCGCGGTGATGAAGACAGCTGACTCAACCGATGCTCTTGCCATTGCCATTTGCCATGCGCAGCACCGTGGCCACCAAAAATTGATGGAAATGGTCGCCCGTTCTTGACTTGTTCTAACGCTCTGTTTACGAGTTGCTGCTAGGAACGCACCCATGATTGGAAAACTTAAAGGCCGCATTGATTCGACAGGTGTTGATTGGCTGATGGTCGATGTGAGTGGCGTTTGCTATTTTGTGTCGTGCTCGGCCAAAACCTTGGGCTCACTTTCCGGCATTGGCGAATTTGTTGAAATCCACACCGAAATGTTGGTCAGCCAAGATAACATCAGGCTTGTGGGCTTTGCATCGATGCATGAGAAAGAATGGTTCAAGCTGCTGCAATCTGTGCAAGGCGTTGGCGCACGCGTGGCGCTGGCCATATTATCGATTATGACACCAACAGAACTGGCCAGCGCCATTGCCTTGCAAGACAAAGCCATGATCGGCCGCGCCAATGGTGTTGGCAAAAAATTGGCGGAACGCATTGCCTTGGAACTGAAAGACAAAGCGCCAGCATTGACGGGGGTCGACTTAGGCCTAAGCCAAATTGCAGCTGAAATGGCAAGCCCTGCTCCATCGGCCATATCTGATGCGGTTTCTGCCTTGGTGAATTTGGGCTATGGCCAGTTTCAAGCAGCACAAGCTGTAAGCGCCGCGTTGAAGAAAAGTGGCGCTGATCTGCCTGCAGAGAAATTAATTCGCGCCGCATTAAAAGAATTGGCCTTGGCATGAACAGGCCCATCTTGGCAGCTGAACCAAAACCCGAGGACGCACTGGACACGCATTTGCGGCCTCAGCGGCTTTCTGAATTTGTGGGCCAGACGAAAAACAAAGAAAATCTTTCAGTATTTATCGAGGCAGCAAAGCAGCGCAAGGAACCGTTGGATCATGTGCTTTTCGCAGGCCCGCCCGGCCTTGGCAAAACCACGCTGGCGCAAATTATGGCGCGCGAATTGGGCGTCAATTTCAAAGCCACATCTGGCCCTGTAATCGCCAAGGCCGGAGATTTAGCGGCACTTCTGACAAACTTGGAAGATCGTGATGTTTTGTTCATTGATGAAATTCACCGGTTGAACCCCATCGTTGAGGAAGTGCTTTATCCCGCGATGGAAGATTTTCAGTTGGATCTCATCATCGGCGAAGGCCCCGCGGCCCGAAGTGTTCGCATTGATTTGGCAAGGTTCACGCTGATTGGCGCCACCACCAGAACGGGACTTTTGACAACGCCGCTGCGCGATCGCTTTGGCATTCCGGTGCGGTTGGATTTTTATAACGCAAGCGAACTTCTCGACATTGTTCAACGCGGCGCACGCATCATGCAGCTTTCAATCACTGAAGATGGTGCCCACGAAATTGCCAAACGTTCACGCGGAACGCCTCGCATTGCTGGAAGGCTTCTGCGCCGCGTGCGCGATTTTGCCAGCGTGGATGGCAGTTCAACCGTCACCGCACAATCTGCTGATAAAGCCTTGAAAGCATTGGATGTTGATGAGGCAGGGTTAGATGCACTTGACCATCGCTACCTAAAATGCATCGCACTTAATTTTGGTGGCGGGCCTGTGGGCATAGACACAATTGCGGCATCACTTTCCGAAGCAAGAGACACGCTTGAAGACGTGGTTGAAAGTTATTTGCTGCAACTTGGGTTTTTAAACCGAACCCCGCGCGGCCGCATGTTAACGCATCATGCGTTTAAACATTTGGGCCTTGCCATGCCAAACCGCCCAGAAATTATGCAGGGCGTGTTGCCGCTGGATGATGAGGCATGACCTTGCATTATTCTATGCGTGTGAATTATGAAGACACCGATTTTTCTGGCTTTGTCTATCACGCCAATTATCTGAAATTTTGCGAACGCGCCCGCAGTGATTATTTGCGTCAAAAAGGTGTTGATCAAAAAGCCATGTTCGCAAATGGCGATGCCTTCGTGGTGCGGCGCATGGATTGCAACTTTTTAGCCCCTGCCCGTTTTGAAGATGAGTTGACGGTTGAAACCGAATTCAAAGAAATGGCGGGCGCGCGCTTTGAATTGTTTCAAGCAATCAAGTGCGTGAAGGTTGATCTGTTTACTGCCAGCGTCACCGTTGTGCTGATCAGCACAAACGGCAGGCCCAAACGCATCTCCCAATCTTTGGTTGCGGCGCTAACCTTCCCTTAACCATATCACCCCATTTCCCACGGGCACACATGTATAACAGGTTTGGCGTTGCTGTGATTCGGCCAAAGGCTTGAATTGCCGCAGTTTTGACAGATTTAGCTGGTGAGAGCCCCTCTGGCGAATTAGTTGTGGGGAATAAGCTTTCGCGAGCTTTGGGACGAGAAGATAGGATTCATGGATCAAGTGACGACAGCACCGGTTGCCGGTGGCGCGCATATTTCGCTTTGGCATTTGCTTTTTCAGGCCTCGTGGCCGGTATTCATTGTGATGATCGGATTAGGCCTCGCATCGCTATGGTGCTGGACAATTATTTTCGAAAAATTTTATGCGGTTCGCAAAATGAATGCGGCCAATGATAAATTTGAAAATCAATTCTGGTCTGGCCAATCTCTGGAAGATTTATACATCGCCATGGCAAACCGCCACACGGTTGGCATGGCCGCTATTTTTGTCTCAGCCATGCAGGAATGGAAACGCAGCCAAGGTGCTGCCATGCGTGCAGGTTTTGCGGGCGTTTTAAAACGCATTGAAAAAGTGATGGATGTTGGCATTCAAAAAGAAATGGGCGGGCTTGAATCGCGGCTTTTATTTTTGGCCACTGTTGGTTCGGCTGGCCCCTTCATCGGCCTGTTCGGCACGGTATGGGGCATTATGACCTCGTTCCAAGGCATCGCCAATTCTCAGAACACGAACTTGGCAGTTGTGGCACCGGGCATCGCGGAAGCGCTGTTTGCCACGGCCATTGGCCTTGTTGCTGCCATACCAGCGACAATTTTTTATAACATGTATTCGTCAGACGCTGCCAAAATTGGCACACGATTAGAAAACTTCGCAGATGAATTTTCGGCGATCATCTCGCGCCAACTGGATGAACGGGCTTAATCATGGGTGCAGGCGGAGCCAGAGCTTCAGGATATTCTAGGCGGTCTTCGCGCCGCAGAACCAACCACGGCACCATGAGCGATATCAACGTAACACCATTGGTGGATGTGATGTTGGTGCTGCTCATTGTGTTCATGGTGGCAGCCCCGTTGATGACAACGGGCGTGCCCATCGAGCTTCCAAAAACCCAAGCCAAGCAGTTGAACACATCAACTGAGCCTTTGACCATTTCTGTGCAGGCCGACCGCAAGGTGTTTCTTGAGAAAACAGAAATCCCCTTGGCAGAGCTTGCAGACAAGCTTCAGTTGCTTGCCAAGAATGGCAACCAGGAACAATTGATGATGCGCGCCGACACCAATGTGCCCTACGGCGCAGTGCTTGAAGTGATGGGTGTGCTCAACAAGGCGGGTTATACCAAAATCGGCTTGGCCAGTACTCCTGAGGAAAAACCAGCGCCCTGATGAAAAAGCCGTTTGCCATATCAATCGGATTTCACGCTGCCATTCTTCTGGCGGCTCTGATTGTTTTGCCAACGCCAAAGCCATTTCAAGTAAAACCACCTGAGTCCATTCAAGTGGATATTTCAACCATTTCAGACAAAACCCAGAAAATGGCATTGGCGAAAGATCCTTCACCTCCAACGCCAAAGCCCGCCAGCAAAGAAACCAAAGTGGTTAAAGATGTGCCGCCAGCGCCCAAGGTTGCTGACGAGGTGAAAACCGCGGCCCATGAACCGACGCAGCCGCCGCCAGAGCCTGAAAAAACGCCAGATCCGCCAAAGCCAAAACCGCCTGAACCCACACCGTTGAATTCAGATCCACTGAAGCAAATGATTGATGATCAGCAGAAACTTGCTGACCAGCAAGCCGCTGACGATAAAAAGAAATTGGCTGAGCAAAAAAAGATCGACGACAAAAAGAAGGCTGACGATAAAAAGAAAGCTGAAGCCAAAAAGTTGGAAGCCAAGAAAAAGCAAGATCAACTGATGGCCGAAAACCAAGCCCTGCTGAATAAAATTGCTGGTGAATCGACTGCCCCCGCAAAGCCAACAGATGTTAAGGGTTCGCCTAAACAAGCCGCAAAAGATCAGCAAGGCAAAGATGCGGCAGATTCCGCCACATTGACAGCGGCATTGGTAAGCAAAGTGAAGCAGTGTTTCAACATTCCACCTGCCGCCCGAGAGGCCAATATTTCTGTGCCCATTCACTTCTTGCTCAATCAAGATGGTTCGGTGAACGGTGTGCCTGAAGTGACATCCGGTGGGGGAGACCCCGTGTTTGACGCAACCGCGCGGGCTGCAATTTCAGCCATTGTAGAATGCCAGAAATATGATTTACCCGTTGATCAATACGATAAATGGAAAGACAATACGCTAGACTTCAACCCCACCCAACTTTCGGGCACGTGAGAATTCATATGACTTCCAAACTCCGCATCTTCTTGTTTCTGGTTTTGGCTTATTGTGGCGCGACCCAGGCCTTTGCTGTCAACGGCATTGTAACCAGCGGCAAGATTGATCCTTTGCCCATTGCCATCACGCCATTCATTGCTGCTGCCGGAACAGAAAATGACTCGGCCACCATTTCCGGCATCATCGCCAGTGATCTTGCGCGTTCAGGTTATTTCAACCCCTTGCCCCCTGAAAGCTTCATTGAGCAAATTGGCAGCTTTGATCAAAGCCCCAATTTTGCATCTTGGCAGCAGGTCAAAACCCAAGCGCTGGTGATTGGCCAAGTGAGCCAATCTGGTGGGCGCATGACTGTGGCTTTCAAACTTTATGATGTGAACACCCAAGCCTTTTTGGCTGGATCAAGCTTCACAGCACCACCAAAATTCAGCCGCCGCTTGGCCCACAAGGTGGCCGATATGATCTATAACAAGATCACTGGCTTTGCCCCTTATTTTGATACGCGCGTGGTTTATGTTGATGAAAGCGGCCCGAAAAATGCGCGGGTGAAAAAATTGGCCATGATGGACCAAGATGGTTTTAACCCACGCACTTTAACGAGCGGAAATGAAATTTTACTCACGCCGCGCTTTTCACCCAACACCCAAGAAATAACTTATGCCGCCATCGGCACAGAAGCCTCGCGCGTCTATCTTTATAATATTGATACGGGCCAAAAAGAAATTGTGGGCGATTTTCCCAACATGAGTTTTGCGCCACGCTTTTCGCCCGATGGCCAAAAAGTTGTGATGAGCCTGCAAAGCGATGATGGTCGCAACGCCAATATTTTTGAAATGGATTTGCGCTCAAAGCAAATGCGCCAGGTCACCGACGTTCCCGCCATTAACACGGCCCCCAGCTATTCGCCCGATGGCACACGCATCACCTTTGAGTCTGATCGCGGCGGCAGCCAGCAAGTTTATGTGATGAACGCTGATGGCTCGAACCAAAACCGCGTAAGCTTTGGCAAGGGGCGATATTCAACGCCGGTGTGGTCTCCAGATGGAAAATATATTGCCTTCACCAAGCAAGGCGAATCCAAATTTGCTATTGGCGTTATGGCGCCCGATGGTTCGGGCGAGCGCATTTTAACCGAAGGTTTCCACAACGAAGGGCCAACATGGTCGCCCAACAGCCGCGTTGTGATGTTCTTTCGTGATCAACCAGGCGAATCTGGTGGGCCGCAGCTCTATTCGGTGGATATTACGGGTTACAACGAACAAAAAGTGCCAACGCCAGAGTTTTCGTCTGATCCGGCTTGGTCGCCACTTCTTAAGTGATTGGAAAGCATAGAGCGAAGTATTAAGAGAATTGTTCAATTTTGCCACAAATTTGCCGCGCTGGTGGCGGAATGGGGCAGCAATTGAGGGTTTGGGGCGATAAGCTGTTTTGGGTTTTTTAACCTTAAGCTGGCAAGCCAAGTTAAAATAGTATTGCAGTGGCTTCAAAATGAAGCGCTGGGTGGGACAAATGGAAACACGCCAGAGGCTGTTTCTGACTTGAGGAGTAAATTGAATGATGATGCGTTTGGCCAATGTTAAATTTGCAGCTTTGTGCTGTTGCTTTTTGGCTTTGGCCGCTTGCAGCAAGAAAACCCAGCCCACGCTGGATAGTCCGGGCCTTAATACTGGCTTGAACGACGGTGGTGGTCAATCAGCCCCCGGTTCAAAAGGCGATTTCAAAACCAATGTGGGTGACCGGGTTTATTTCTTAAACGATCAAACCAATCTTTCACCTGAAGCAGCAGACACTTTAACCAAGCAGGCTTCATGGCTGAAACAATATCGCCAAGTGACAATTCAAGTCGAAGGCCATGCCGATGAGCGCGGCACCCGCGAATACAACATCTCGCTTTCAGCACGCCGCGCCACAACGGTTCGCCAGTTCTTAATTTCGCAAGGCGTTGCAGGCAACCGCATTTCGTCAATCGCCTATGGCAAGGAACGCCCTGTTGCCCTGTGTGACGCTGAACAATGCTGGTCGCAAAACCGCCGCGCCGTTACGGTGATCACGGGCGGGGCTAACTAAGGCAAATATGGTCATGCGCGATCAATCGGTGGAAAAGAAATCGGGTTTAAGCCTCAATTTCACCGATTTTCATGGGCATGACCTTTCGATGAAGTGTTTTTGGAAACTACCATGTTGAAGCGTAGCCTCTTTATTGTTGCCCTTTTGATGAGCGCGGCCGTAATGCCCGCTCATGCCGATGATCTTTCCAACCGCGTTGATGCCTTGGAAGAACAAATTCGCCAGCTCACTGGCCAAATGGAACAGTTGAATTTTCAACTGAAACAACTTCAAGCCCAGCCAGCCCAAAAAATGGGTGCAATTGCCCCACCGGTACCAGCACAACCCCAACAACAGGCAGTTTTGCCATTGCCGAAGAAAAAGCTTCCGGCACCTCAAGCAACAGTACAAGCCACACAACAGGCTGCACAGGGTGTTGAAACAATCGAAGAAACACCCGTTCTGCCCACCATGAAGGCAGCGCAAATGCCGGCGGCACAGCCCCAACAGGCAGGTGTTGCACCCGGCCCCACAACTTTGGGCGCCATGGCCAACAATGCTGCACAAGCCAATGATGGCGCGTTTCAAGGCCAGGTTCTCGTTGCCCCCGGCAGTGACGACACAGCGGCCGTTTCTCAAGACCAAGCCGCTTTAACCCAGCCTGCTACTTTAGAACCTGAAACACCCGATGATTTGTTCCTGCGTTCTGAAAAGGCTTTGTTGCAATTGCAATATGGCGACGCTGAATCTGGCTTCAAAGAATTCATCTCAAAATATCCTGAACATAATTTGGCAGGCAGCGCTGAATTCAAATTGGGCGAAACCTATTATGCTCAACAAAATTATGCCGATGCCGCAAAATCTTATATGGCCAGTTATAAGCAATATCCCAAAGGTCGTCGTGCGCCTGATAGCCTTTTAAAACTGGGCTTGTCGTTGTCTCGCCTTGGCCAAAAAGATCAGGCCTGTGCCACCATTGGATCAGTGGACAGTGAATTCCCCAATGCCGTGGAAATTAAAAAGCGCGCGCAAGCAGAATTCAAACGTGCAGGCTGTTAAGGCCGAACTTTTCAATTCACTTTCAGCAATTCCGAAAATTGCCATAGCCCTTTCCGGCGGCGGCGACTCAATGGCGCTTTTGCGCATGTTGCTGGAAGAGCGAGCGCCCGCGTCGATCATCGCACTTACTGTTGATCATCGCCTGCGCGAAACTTCTACTGCTGAAACAGTGCAGGTTGCTGCTTGGTGCAAGCACCTTGGCGTGAACCACGTTTCGCTAAATTGGCAACACGAAAAAATCACATCCGGCATTCAGGCTAAGGCTCGCAAAGCGCGTTATGATTTGATGGCGGCGTGGTGCACTGAAAACCAAGTTCCACTTTTGCTCACGGCTCACACGATGGATGATCAAGCCGAAACAGTGGCCATGCGCCAATCACGCACAACCAGCCCAAAAAGTTTAAGCGCTATCTGGCCAGAAACCCAGTGGAATGGCATTCGCATTGTGCGCCCTTTTCTCCATCATCAGCGGGATGACTTGCGCAACTATCTAAAATCAATTGACCAAGCGTGGATTGATGACCCAAGCAACACTGACGAACGCTTTGAGCGCATTCGCATCCGCAATTTAAAACCCGATAGCAAACTCGCTGAACTGGCCACAGTTTCGCAAGAACAGATTCGTGTTTCTGCCGCAGAAGCGAAACGTTGGTGTGATGAACATCTCAAATTTGATACCCTTGGCATCGCAACGCTTGCCCGTATTGAATTCAGCTCCCTTTCAGACTTGGCAAAAGATTCAATCATTCAAAAGTTGTGTTTGAACTCTACCGAATTGGCCGAACGGCAGAGACTATCAAGGTGGATTGAAAATGTGGAAACAGGCCGCCGAACTTTGGGGGGCATGATTTTCGCCCTGCGTAAAAAGACAATTGTTGTGGCAAGGGAGCCCAAACGGATTTCACCAACGCCTACCAACCTTGCGGCAAATACGCCCATCATTTGGGATCAGCGCTTTCGCATAACCAGCGAAATTGCTTCAACCGTAGTGGCAGCGATTTACGTTAAACCATTGTTAAAAAATAATAACTTCTCTGCTTTGGCACAAGAGAGTTTGCCCGTTGTGATGGCCAATAATAAGGTTTTGGCGGTTCCCTTCACATTGATCCATCCCGCCATAAAATTCGAACTCAGTTTCAAATAAGCATGTTTCGTATCTTGGATTTGCCCAAGCAAACACCTATGTTAAACCAACAGACAGATACGGCATTGCGCCGAGAAATTGAGGGAACACGTGAATAACTTTCGCAATCTTGCAGTATGGGTCGTTATCGGCTTGTTGTTGGTCACACTCTTTGGAATTTTCCAAGGCCAAGTGCTGCATCCATCCAGCAAAGAAATCACCTATTCAGAATTTTTTGAAAAAATAAACGCTGGAACAATCAAAACCCTCATCTACACAAATGGGGTTGTTTCAGGCAAAGACACTGCGGGCGTTGCGTTTGAAGGCTATGTGCCATTCACAGATCCTGATTTGGAAAAGCTGCGCAACAAGGGCATTGATATGACCTTCCGCCCCCAACAAAATGAAAGCTTCTGGTCAAGCGCATTGATCAATTGGGTGCCATTGTTGGTGTTGGGCGGCGTGATGCTGTTCTTCTTGCGCCAAATGCAGGCAGGTTCCGGCAAGGCCATGGGCTTTGGCAAATCCAAAGCAAAATTGCTGACTGAAAAGTCTGGCAAGGTGATGTTCACGGATGTTGCTGGCGTTGACGAAGCCAAAGAAGATTTGCAAGAAGTTGTGGAGTTTTTGAAAGACCCACAAAAGTTTCAACGCTTAGGCGGCAAAATTCCAAAGGGCGCTTTGCTCATCGGCCCGCCGGGCACCGGTAAAACACTCTTGGCCCGCGCCATTGCTGGTGAAGCTGGCGTGCCATTCTTCACAATCTCTGGCTCTGACTTTGTTGAAATGTTCGTGGGCGTGGGTGCCAGCCGCGTGCGCGATATGTTTGAACAAGCCAAGAAAAATGCACCCTGCATTATTTTCATCGACGAAATCGACGCTGTTGGTCGCCATCGTGGCGCGGGCCTTGGCGGCGGCAATGATGAACGTGAGCAAACGTTGAATCAGTTGCTCGTTGAAATGGATGGCTTTGAAGCCAACGAAGGCGTGATCATCGTTGCGGCCACAAACCGCCCAGACGTGCTCGATCCTGCACTTCTGCGCCCAGGTCGTTTTGACCGCCAAATTACTGTTGGCAATCCTGATGTGAAAGGCCGCGAACAAATCTTGGCCGTTCAC
>JANXRO010000272.1 GCA_025356765.1 Hyphomicrobiales bacterium
ACGCTGTGGCAACGCCAACTTGATCTCCATCATCGGCACCTTGGGTTTGAAAGCTCAGTATACCGATAAATATGTGATGCGTGCCCAGCTTGAAGAACTGACGAACATTTCACGCAGCTTTGATGAATTGTTGAACCGCGCACCCAACATGCAAGCGCCTTATGTTGGCAAAAGTGCCTTTGCCACAAAGGCTGGCATTCACGCGTCAGCCTTGGCCAAGGAACCGGAAACCTATGAACATGTGAAGCCAGAAAGTGTGGGCAACAACAGGCGCATTCTTGTTTCAGACCAAGCCGGAAAATCCAACTTGTTGGCTGAGCTTGATCGCATTGGCTTGAAAATCGAAAAGACAGACCCTCGCCTCGATCATTTGTTGCGCGAAGTGAAGGAACGTGAAAACCAGGGCTATGCCTATGATGGTGCCGATGCATCATTTGAACTTTTGGCACGGCGCACGCTTGGCACTGTTCCACATTATTTTGATGTGCAATCATTTCAGGTGAACGTGGGCCAACGCGAAGGGGTGATGTATTCGGAAGCTTCGGTGAAAGTGAAAGTTGGCAACGAAGTTTTGATCAGTGCTGGCGAAGGCAATGGCCCTGTGTCGGCGCTTGACATTGCGCTTCGCAAAGATCTTGGAAAATATCAACGCTATATCGAAAACATGGAATTGGTGGATTTTAAAGTGCGCATTTTGAATGGCGGCACGGGTGCAACAACCCGCGTGTTGATTGAAAGCCGCGATGACAAGGGGCAACGCTGGTTTACGGTTGGAGTTTCACCCAACATTGTGGAAGCTTCATTCCAAGCGTTGCTTGATGCCATTATTTATAAATTATTGCGTGAAGGTGTAACCGCTTGAAACACTTGACCGACGAACAACGCGGCGTAGTTTTTGCCGTCATCGCCCATTTATTCTGGGGCATGATGGCGGTTTATTTCGGCTTCATGCGCCACATCAACCCGTGGGAAATTGCGGTTAATCGCGGCATATGGTCTGTGGTCATTGCAGGCTTTATCGTGTGGTGGCTGGGCCTGTTTGGAAAAACCTTCAGTGCACTGAGCAATCCGCGCTATCTCGTCATCCTCACGCTGACAAGCGCCACCATTGTTTTCAATTGGACGCTTTATGTGTGGTGCATTCAACAGGGGCGAACCCTTGATGCCAGCCAAGGCTATTTCATCAACCCTTTGATGAATGTTGTTGCTGGATATATTTTTCTGGGAGAGCGTTTTAACAAATTACAAATGGCTGCAATTGCTTTGGCAGTTGTTGCGGTTTTAACGCAAACCATTGCCACCGGAGTGTTTCCATATATCGGGCTTTCGCTGGCCGCCAGCTTTTGCATGTATGGTTTGTTGCGCAAAACCATTGCTATCGGTGCTATTGAAGGTTTTTTTGCCGAAGTTCTGATTATCGCATTGCCCTTATTGGCGTTGGAATTTTGGCTATTCAAAAATGGCCAAGCCCATTTCGGCGATGGTGTATTTAACACGTTGATGTTGATGGGGTGTGGTGTGTTCACCACGGGCGCATTGTTGTTCTATTCAACATCATTGAAACTGATCCGTTATTCCACGGCGGGCCTGTTGCAATATTTGTCGCCTTCGCTGGTGTTTCTCACCGCGGTTTTCATTTTTGGCGAAAGGCTGGATTTTTGGAAACTGCTTTCTTTCGCCATGATCTGGGCTGCATTGGTGATCTATTCCATATCCACCGTGACATCAGCGCGTGAAGTGAATGTTTAAAGCTGTTGCCTTGCTAAAAGCAGGGGCACTTCGTCTAAAACTTCGCCGCTGTGTTCATTATAAAGCGGAATAACATCATCCACTGTTTTGGCGTGATGAATGAACACTTGCGTTTCAGCGCGAATGAAAGCTTCGGCGCGCATCTGGTCTATCAGCGCTAAAAGCGGGCTCCAATAACCCGCAACATCACAAATAATCACGGGCTTGGCATGCTGCTTCAGCTGCGCCCAAGTTGCAATTTCAGCCAGTTCTTCCAATGTGCCAATGCCGCCGGGCAGGGCGACAAAACCTGTTGAACGTTCAAACATAATGGTTTTGCGTTCATGCATGGTGCGGGTGACGACAAGTTCATTCACCCCTTCTTGCATCTTTTCCTTGTTCATCAGAAATTCTGGAATAATGCCAGTCACATGGCCGCCCGCCGCAAGAACAGCGCGGGCCACTTGGCCCATCAGCCCGATTGAGCCGCCACCATAAACCAGCCCAATGTTGGCGCGGGCAAGGTTTGTTCCCAAAGCATCTGCCGCCTTCATAAAGGCTGGATTTTTGCCGGGGCTAGAGCCGCAATAGACACAGAGACGATGTTTTGGAACGGAAGACTGTTGAGACATGTTGAACTTTGCTTTTTTACCCTGAAGGGCTTACCCGTGGCCCGATTCGCACCTATATGGGTGTTATGACAGCTTGAAGATATAAATTGAAAGGCGTTTGCGAGAATAATCGCAAAGAGATTGAGAATGAACAAGTTACCTTTGATTATTTCTTCCGGCTTGGCCGTTGCTGCCACCGGAGCGGCGATTTATTTGGGTTTTAACCCAAGGCAAACGGCCCCCGTGAGTGATGCCCCTCAATTTGTGGAACAGCCTAAAGCGAAAGCCGCAGAGGCGGCAGTGGCAGCAACCCCACCCAAAGCGGCAGAACCTGCAAAGCCAGTTGAGACTCAAGTGGCGATTGCTGCCCCGAAAATTATAGCGCCCGTTAAGCCAGCTGAACCTGTGGCCCCCACTTTTGACACCGTGCGCGTCTCACCTACAGGAGATGCTGTAATTGCAGGCCGCGCTGACGCCAATACCGAGGTGACGGCAATGTTAAACGGCCAACCCGTGGCCAAAGCCACTACCAATGACGCAGGCGAATTTGTTATTATTCCAGATAAACCAATGCCAGCGGGTGCGGGTGTTTTAACTTTGGAAGTGAAAAGCAATGGCATGGTCAAAGCATCTGAACAGTCTGTTGCCATAACAGTAAAGCCGCAAACTAAAGATCAAAACACCGTGGCCGTTTTAACGCCGGGCCAACCCACCAAAGTGATTGAAGCGCCAAAACCTGCCACAGGTTCAATTGCCCTTGATGCGGTGGATTATGATGCAGCAGGCAATATTATATTTTCGGGCCGCGCCAAGGCAGACGATGCTGTAAGGCTTTATGTTGATAATGCTTTGGCCGGAGAGGCCAAGGCAGACCCGCAAGGCAAATGGGTTTTCAAAGGC
>JANXRO010000314.1 GCA_025356765.1 Hyphomicrobiales bacterium
AGCCGACGCACCTATTATGTCTTTAAATCGATATCCTATATCGAGTGAAAGATGCTCCGATATCTTTGTCTTAACACCAGCGCCCAATTGGAATGCAAAACCAGCAGATTTCTCATTGCCAACACCAAAAGAGCAATTCGAACATAAGCGCATATCTCCACCGATCCAACCCAGACCCGCACCACCACCAAAATAAGGTGTGATAGCTGAATTTGTTGGAATGTCATACCAAGCATTCGCCAAGAGATAAGTACCCCGGATCCCACCTACCACATCATTTATTCCATCAGCAGTATCAGCAAGGCCATTCGATTTGTAAAATCCACGTGACAACTCAAGTTCTGCGCGAAGCTGATCCGTTACGTGAAAGCCAACATTTGCCCCCAAAATATAGCCTGTATTCAATCCATAATTGTAATCGTTAGAACCTGTTTTGTGTGCGTGAAGACTACTTGGTAAGCTTCCTCCGCCAAACAAGCTGACATATGGTTTAAAACTGGGATCGGCAGCAAAACTGCCGTTCGCCGTTAAAACCAATGCACCGACGGCCACTGTTGCAAATAATGTGGTTTTAGAAAATAGATTTAGCATCGCTCGAATCCCACGAATTGATGTCCCCGTATTACTTTCCAGTATAGTTCATTGACTTCGAGGGCAAGTGAATTCGGAAATAACCAGCCCGACCGACCCCAAAAAAACCTAGGGTTTTGGTTGAGTTCATTCTATAAATACTCTTCTGGTTGTGTTAACTGGGAAAATTGCTGATTGTCCAGCCCCACTATTTAAGGGATGCTGATAACATCGGATTGAAATAGGCATCAATTGATTTTGTCATGGCTAAAGCCATTTCATGACGCCATTCGGCAGACACCAACATGGCTTGGTCTTGTGTGTTTGACAGATAACCCAATTCAACCAAAACAGATGGGACATCTGGCGCTTTGAGAACTACAAATCCGGCAGACCTTATGGGCTTGCTTGTCATTTCAGTAATGGGTTTGATTTCAGCTATGGCCTTTTTAGCAAAGAACATGGCCTGGTTTTTGGATTCGCGTTGAGCCAGATTAATCAGCACGTTGGAAACTTCATCGGTCTGTTTGCCTAGATCCATTCCGGCAATAACATCGGCACGGTTTTCCTTTTGCGCCAGTGCATCTGCTTCTGCGTCTGATGCTTGGTCAGACACAGTATAAACTGTTGTGCCGCGTACATCAGAGTCATCCAACGTATCGGCATGAATAGCGATGAGAAGATCAGCTTTCTTTTCGCGGGCCAGTTTTACACGGTCCTGAAGGCGCACAAAGTTATCGCCATCACGCGTCATCACAACATCATAGCGACCGGTTTTCAACAGCGCCTGTTTCAAAGCCAAGGCATAGGCAAACACAACATCTTTTTCTTTTATGCCAGTTTGGCTTGATGCGCCGGGATCTTTGCCACCGTGGCCGGGATCAAGTGCAATAATCATTTTATGGGGCTCACCGCCCTGCCCTTCACCAGCTGGCGAAAGTGCTGCCGTTTCAACCGGCGGGGCATCGCCGTTATCGCGCGCCAAAGTATCGGCATAGCCTTCTTGAGATGTTTCAATCAAATCCACTGTGATGTGGGTTGGGTGGCCGCCATAGCCCGCTTTAACGGATGAGGTATTGATCACCACTGGCTTTTTGGTTTCGATGATAATGCGTGATCTTCGTTTATCAACGGCAGCAAAGCGAAAGGCGCTGATCACTCCTGAAACGTTTTGGCCAGCACCCTTGGGCAGATTAAACGCCATCCTTGGAAGTTCGATAATCACGCGATTGGGGTTGGTTTGAGCGGTGACGCTGAAACCAACAGGGTTGGTAATATCTGCTTCAAACGTTGTGTGGCCATTGTCGCTGGTGATAACGGCCCTGGTCAAATGAACCAAAGCAGCTGCGTTCACGGGTGAGGCAATAATTACCATCGCGAGAATAAACCAAGCGGCGCAACGTTTAGTCATTGTAACCATGAGACAATATCGACTTACACAGAGTTTGAACTGGCCATATTATAGACGCCTTGTGGTTAAGCGTTGGTATCTTTTCACGCTTTGGGCACGACTGGCTTGCAAAGTGTCTAGCCAATGCCTACAAAGGAATTGACCGCAGGCAGACTCGTTGTGAAAAATGAAATTGCTGCGACGTGAGTTTCGTAACCGTTGAGCGTCCGGGCCTTTTGCCCGCTTAGGTGGTTGCGTTTTCTAGGATCTTGAAAAAGGTCATGTAAGTCTGGTGATCCAGACAGTATTTAGCCGCCCTCGTTTGGGGGCAAAGGTCAACTTCGACGTGTTACAAGTTCGAACGCAGATTGCATTTTTCGCCGCCCTTCAGGGGCAGGCATTGCGTCGCGCAGGCACAACAAAGCCAGATTCTTGCACGTCCCCAATCGCCAACAGGCCCGCCCTTGTCTTTGCTTTTCCGGCTCCGGATGGAGAAGCGAGATTGATGGGCCCTCCTGTTGCTCAAAGGAATACCCATTATGGGCACGAAAATGCTGATCGACGCAAGTCAGCCAGAAGAAACCCGCGTAGTCGTTGCACGTGGCACTAAACTCGAAGAATTTGATTTTGAAAGCGCCTCCAAAAAGCCGCTGAAAGGCAACATCTATCTCGCGAAAGTTACGCGAGTGGAGCCTTCGCTTCAAGCAGCGTTTGTTGAATATGGCGGCAACCGCCATGGTTTTTTGGCTTTTGCCGAAATTCACCCCGACTATTATCAAATCCCCATCGCTGATCGTCAAGCGCTTATTGCAGAGCAAGAAGCCGAAGACGCTGAAGATGAAGACGATGACGAAGAGCAGGTGGAAGCTGTGGCAGTTGCTCCAGCTGAGGATGCACATTCTGATCATCACGAAGAGCATGAACATGGCGAAGGCGAGGTCCACGAACACGCAATGCCCTTAGAGGCAGAGCCTGAGCCTACACATGCCTCCGAAGTTGTCGCTGTTGATGATGATCACCACGCACCTGAAGCATCGCCAGCAGGCGAAGTTGAAGATGTAGGTGGCGATGGCGAAAGCCACAAGGTTGAAACCATTGGCGAAGAAGACGCGATGGAAGAAGTTCCGCAGCGCCAGCGCAGCCGTGCTCCGCGCAAGCGCCATTATAAAATTCAAGAAGTGATCAAGCGCCGCCAAATTTTGCTGGTGCAGGTGGTTAAAGAAGAACGCGGCAACAAGGGTGCAGCGCTTACAACTTATATGTCACTCGCTGGCCGTTATTGCGTTTTGATGCCAAACACGGCGCGCGGCGGTGGCATTTCGCGCAAAATTACTGATGCGGGTGATCGCCGTCGTTTGAAAGAAGTAGCAAAGGACGTTGAAGTGCCAAAAGGCATGGGCGTTATTGTGCGCACAGCTGGTGCACAACGCACAAGGCCTGAAATTAAACGTGACTTTGATTATCTTATGCGCCTGTGGGAATCGGTTCGGGAGCTGACACTCAAATCGCAAGCGCCTTCGCTGGTTTATGAAGAAGGCAATTTGATCAAGCGCTCTATTCGCGATCTTTATACAAAAGACGTTGAAGAAGTTGTGGTTGATGGTGAAGCCGCTTATCGCGATGCCAAAGACTTTATGAAAATGTTGATGCCTTCACATGCTAAAAATGTGAAGCAATATAAAGATCCAAAGCCGCTGTTCCAGCGCTATCAAGTTGAAACTCATTTGGATGCGCTGTTCTCACCAACGGTCACTTTGCCATCGGGCGGTTATATCGTTATCAACCAAACCGAAGCTTTGGTTTCAATCGACATCAACTCTGGCAAGGCCACGCGCGAACATAATATTGAAGACACAGCGAGCAAAACCAACTTAGAAGCGTGCGATGAAATTGCCCGCCAGTTGCGCTTGCGCGATTTGGCCGGTTTGGTTGTGATCGACTTTATTGACATGGAAGAAAACCGCAACAATCGCGCGGTTGAACGGCGCATGAAAGATGCGCTGAAAAATGATCGTGCCCGCATTCAAGTGGGCCGCATTTCACATTTCGGCTTGCTCGAAATGTCGCGCCAACGCTTGCGCCCCGGCCTGCTTGAAGGTTCGTTCAAGCCCTGCGCACATTGTGAAGGCCGTGGCATTGTTCGGTCTATTCCATCTTGCGGCCTTGGCGTGTTGCGTCAGGTTGAAGAATATTTGCAAAAGGGCCGCAGCGATAACCTTACGGTTAAATGTCCGCGTGAAGTGGCGTTCTATCTGCTCAACGAAAAGCGCGATAGCTTGTTAAGCCTTGAAACGATTTATGGCATTTCGATATTCTTGGTGCCTGGTGGCGAAGATATGCGCGGCACACAAGCCGTTATTGAACGCGCACCTGATCGTGAAAAAATTCAGCGCCGCATTGCTTCAGCGCCCGTGCAAATGGATTCAGCCTTCAGCACAGAGCCCGAAGTTGAAGACGATTTGGTGGACGAACAAATCGATGAGACGGTGGAAGATTCCATTGAAGCTTCGGCCGAACCACAAGAAAATGGTTCAGTTGAAAACATTGGCGAAGCTGGCGAACGTGATGGAACACGCAGACGCCGCAGGCGTGGTCGGCGTGGAAATCGCCGTGATGAGCCGAACGAGCGTTCTGCCCAAGCCAACACTGAAAACGCCGATGCATCGGGTGACGATGAGGCACCGGACGGTGTTGAATCAAACGTGGAAGATGCGCCTGAAACTGTTGAAGAGGCAGGTTCAGAAAATAAAGCTGATCGCAATTCTGATCAGGGCCAAGAAAAGCGCGGGCGCAGGCGTGGCAAGTTTGGCCGCAATCGTGATCGAAAC
>JANXRO010000370.1 GCA_025356765.1 Hyphomicrobiales bacterium
CTTTGCCGACGAATCTTCCTTCAGGTGTTTCATAGAGAAAACCCATGATCGACAACTTGCCATCTTGTTCAACTATTTTTCCGGCATAGCGTTTGCAAGGAAGTGAGCCATCGAGAAATTCTGATTGAGGCGTTGTCCATGGCCCCAGATGATGATCGGCCACCAAATAATGTGAACCTGTGATCGGTATCTGCGGATTTTTCATTTTATAGCCTTCTGACCAATGTTCAGCGGCTGTGCAAAATGTCATGTACCATTTGTTGCGAAATTTAAAAGCTTGTGGCACCTCAAGCTGACCAAAATCCCCGCCATCATACACAGGTTTTTGAAGTGTCCATGTTTGCAAATCTGGTGAAGTTGCAAAGCCCACGGCACCACCGGCGTTGGGTTCTTTTCGGCCGGGCACGCGCGCTGTAAAATACATCAGCCAGCCATCGCCATCTGGATTTTTGATAACCCACGGGTCTCGCATCGCCCTGTCATGCCAATGGCCCGGCGTATATTCTTCATAATATTTGGCATTGGGGCCTTGAAGATCAAGGCACAAGCCATCGTCCACACGAACCCATGAATGCATATCTGTTGATGTTGCATGGCCTATGCGTTGGTGCATGCCTTGTTTTGCGTGTTCGGTGCCTGTGTAGAACAAATGCCATGTGCCATCAGGGCCTTGCAGTACAGAACCTGTCCACGTTGTCCAATCATCAAAGCTCGGGCCTTTTGAAGGTTGAAAGCATGTGCCCATATGCGTCCAGTTCATCAAATCTTTTGAAACGGCATGACCTTGGGTTACGTTGCGGTGGCGATCATCAGGATGGGGCAAGGTATTATCTGCCTGAAGAAAATAGATGTGCCAATCATCTTCATTTTTGGCCAACCAAAAATCCCAAATCCATTTGTCTTTCAGAGAGAGAACCATTTTATCCCTTGATGCCTGTTGATGCGATTGATGCGATGAAGGCGCGTTGAAGCAGAAGATAGAAAATAAGAACGGGAACTGTGATCAGCGTTAAATATGCCATCACCTCACCCCACGCGATGTTGAGTTGGAAGAAATATTGTAAGCCCACCATAACCGGGCGATATTCTTCGGCCTGTGTCACCATCAGTGGCCACAAGAACTGATTATACATGGCGAGAAATTTCAAGATGGCCGCTGTGGCCGTAACCGGCCCGGCCAGCGGCATGATGACCTTATAATAAATCTGCCACCATGATGCGCCTTCAATACGCGCTGCTTCAATCAGCTCTTTCGGCAGATCTTTAAAATATTGCACAAATAGATAAACCGTTAAAGCGTCGGCGCTGAAGGGGATGATTTGTACCTGATAAGAATTAAGCCAGCCCGTGGAAAAGCCATGCAATCCAACCCACGGAAGTTGATTGACCAGCAAAAGCAAAGGCACGGCAATGATCTCAATCGGAATAACCAGTGTTGTGAGAAGAACGGTCATTATTGTATCGCGGCCGCGCCATTGCAAAAATACAAATGAGAACGCGGCCACCGAGCAGAAAAACAATGCCAAGGCCACGGTGGTTGCGGTTATGAAAACCGAGTTAAACAAAAACAATGCAACGGGTGCCCGTGCAAAAGCGGCCACATAATTGTTCAGCGAAATATCACCCACCGGCAAAAATGCTCTGAATGAGTTTGAATCGGCAAGAAGTTGTTCGCTGGGTTTCAGCGAAGACATGATCATAAATTCAAGCGGAAACACAAAGATCAGCGCCACCAATACTAAGGGAACATAACGCCAGGCCGATGGTTTGAGCGAGGTTGTGGGTGTGCTCATGTGTTCGACTCCCGCGTGAGATAGCGTTGGATCAGCGATATGGTGATGACAAGCGCAAAGAGTATAACGGAGATGGCTGAGCCCGTTGCGATGTCTTGCTTGGCATAGCCACGTTGCACGGCTTGGAACACAATGGTTTGAGTGGAATCTACGGGCCCACCTTGGGTCATCACTGCGACTTGTGAAAACAGTGTGAAGGCCTGCATGGTGATAACGACCAAAACAAGAATTGCAGTGTTGCGCAAACCGGGCCAGGTTACAAACCGGAACTTTTGCCAGCTGGTGGCGCCCTCAATGTCTGATGCTTCATAAAGCGAAACAGGAATTGTTTGCAGACCTGAAAGCCATATGACCATATGAAAGCCCACTGCTTGCCAAATGGACATGGCGATGATGGATGGAAGTGCTGTTGCGGGATTGCCCAACCAATCGACGGGCTTGAACGCCCCAAATGTGAAAAAGCCTAGAAGGGCGTTTAACAGGCCATTGTCGCCGCTATAAATGAAGCGCCACAAAAGCGAGACGACAACGATGGACACAACGACGGGCATAAAATAAATTGTTCGGAAGAAATTGATCCCGGGAAGTTTTTGGTTGATCATCAACGCCAGAAGCAACGCAATGCCACCTTGCAAAGGTGCCACAACCAAAACAAAGATGAACGTGTTGACGATGGCTTTCATAAAAACCACATCACGCGCCACCACAACTTTTATGTTATCGCCCGAGTGCCATGAAAACCATTCTCGCATGCCGTTAAAATAGGGCATATCTGGGTTGTTGCGGGTGAGGCTGCGCACGGTTGGATAAGTTAATGCGCCAGCAGCATCTTTTTTAATTTCTTGCGTGGCGGTATCGCGTTCTGGTTCCAGCGTTAAAACGCCTAAATCCAACAGTTGGTGAAAATTTGATGTTCCAACATATTCCGTTGGGTTTGGTGAAATGAAGCGTTGATTGGTGAAGGCAAAATAAAAGCCCAATAAAAACGGAACGATAATGAAAAGACCAATGATCGCCGTGGCTGGAAATGCCATCAGCCAACCCGTCGCCTCAGAATTTTGATTTTTCTTGCCGCTTTGCATGATCGGTTTGCCAATTTTAATCCCTCTCCCGCGTGAGTGCGAGAGAGGGTGTTGCTTGTTTATTTGGTATAGTTTTTGTTCTTCTCGATGTCTTTGGTAATTTCGTCGGCGGCTGCGTCCAAAGTTGCCTGAACTTCAGAACCGTTTGCCAAATCTGACAATGCTTTTTCAAAAACTTTTGCAGCTACGGGATAACCCGGATAAACCGGACGCAGCGTCGCCTGAGCTTTTGAAAGCCCAAAGAACACTTCCATAGGGCCACCTGCTTTATAATTGTTTGATGCGGCGGCTGATTCTGGTGTGGGTGGAATAAGGCCAATGCCATCCGAGAACTGCGTTAAATATTTATCCTGTAACGCAAACTGGATAAATTTATTAGCGCCATCTTGATGTTTGGATGCGGCTGAAACGCCAAACTGCCAAGATGCTGCTCCAATTTTGGGGCCTTTGCCAAAATCAGGGGCGGGCATGAACACCACATCGTCTTTAAACTTATCGACCATGCCAAGTGCTGCCCAGTTGCCGTTCCACGACAATGCATATTTGCCGCTGGCAAGGCCAGTGTCACGATCAGCAGGGCTTTGCGACGTGCCGGGAACAAGTTTGCGGGTGAACAAGCTTTGCCACCATTTGCCAAACTTCACGGCTTCTGCACCATTCAAAGTGCCATCGGCGGTTTTATAGCCATCGCGGTTTACGATGTCGCCACCAAAGCTTTGCAAGAAAGGGCTGAAGGCATAGGGATACCATTCACCCTTCCACGCCATACCAAGATCAAACGGATATTCAAATTTTCCCGATGCTTGGATTTTTAAAAGTGCAGCATCAAATTCTTCGCCAGTCCATGGCTTATCGACGGTTGGAATGCGAATGCCATTGGCTTCAAGAACCGATTTGCGGCCCACCAATGCAACAGCGGCATCCCACAGGCCCACTGAATAAACCTTGCCGTTATATTTGCCGATAGGGCCTGGCAGGAATTTCGCATAGGCGGCTGGATCAACTGTCAACGGTGCCATATAGCCAGCCCAAGCCCAACTTGGCATAACCGGCCCATCCACATCCAAAATGTCAGGAAGTTTGCCGGCCACGGCAGCGGCCGTGACAGAGTCGTTATATGCAGCTTGTGGAAATTGTTCGAGCTTCACGGCAAAATCTGCTTGAGATTTGTTGAAATCTTCAATCAGACCCATGACGATTTTCTTTTCAACATCATTGCCTGCACCGTGATACCACATGGTTAGATCAGTGGCGGCATATGCGACAGTAGAGGCCATCAAGCTGGCCATCATCATGCCGCCAAATATAAGTTTCTTCATCGTTGTATTCTCCCATTGTGTTCATTTTTTCGCTGGTGGTTTTTCCGCCAGTTTCGTCTTCTTGCGTGGTTCGCTAACTCAACGTTCGGCAAGAACCTCTCTCGACCAAAGGGCAGGGCACCAGAATTTTTGGAGCCCAACCTTCTTTTTGATGTGTTGACTCACGCATCAACTCTACCGCGCGGCGACCTATTTCAAAGTAAGGCAAAGCGACAGTGGTGAGGCGAGGGTGTAAGTTTTCGGTAATGACTTTCAGATCATCAAAACCCATGATGGACAAATCTTGTGGCACGCTAAGCCTCAGATGCGCGGCTGCTGCATAGACATGGAATGCCACTGCGTCGTGGCCACAAATGATGGCTGTGGGCCGGTTTTTCTGTTGCAGCATTTTAAGTGCAGCTTCATAGGCCACCATGCTTTCACCATGAACTGGCCCTATCATGCCTTGCTGGTTCAAGCTCTCATCAAAGGTAACGCCAGCATCTTTGAATGCGCGCCTGATGCCGATGCCGCGCAACCTCGTTGCATCAATTTTTGGAATGAGTGTTAAAAGCCCGATGCGGCGATGACCATTCCTGAGAAGATGTTCGGCTTGGGCATAGCCGCCGCCTTCATCATCTGGAACAAGGGATGGACGATCAGACCCACTGGCATAACAATTTGCCAAAACGATTGAATCATTGAACGCGGGCCTGCCAACGTTGTGTGATCGATGAAAGACGGATGCGTAAATCACGCCTCTCACACGTTGTGCGCGGAACATGCGCCAAAATTCAACCTCTTGCTCAGCGTCGCCGTTGCTATTGGCGATGAGCAAGGTTTGATTTTGCTCTTTCAACGCGGCTTGGGCACCGCGCACAATGTCTACTGAATATGGCGTTGTGGCTACGGCATCTGTCATCAACCCATAGACCGATGATTGTACGCCACGCATCATGCGGGCGGCTTGGTTTGGAACGTAATTAAGATTTTGCAGGTGAACTTGGACAGAATCTCGCGTTTTCGCGTTCACGGCAGGATCGCCATTGACGATACGCGAGACGGTTTTGATCGAAACACCAGAAAGTTTTGCGACTTCGCGAAGTGTAACCAAGTCGTCCTCCCAGACGCGGATGTTGTTCTTTTGACAACGTTGTCATTATCCTAAACACAAATTGACAACGTTGTCAAAAAAGAAACATTGTGCAGCGCGAAACGAGAATTGGCCTTTTCAGTTGCGAACGCAGCCACAAAATTCGTATCACTGCGCCAGCGTTTCAACCCAAGTTAAAGGTTGAGCATTTTTTTGAGGTACTATGATCCGCACCAAGAGTTTGAGCCTTCACGACCAGATTTTAGCTGATATTAAAGGCAACATCTTAAATGGGTCTTGGGCACCGGGGTTGCGAATTCCCTTTGAGATGGAACTTGCAGACAGTTATGGGGTTTCACGCGCCACGATGAACAAGGTGCTGACACAGCTGACCCAAGCGGGCTTTTTGGAGCGTCGCCGCAAACTGGGAACTGTTGTATGCCGCCCGCGCATTCAATCTGCTGTTTTGGAAATTACCGATATTGAAAAACAGATCACCGGTTTGGGCCTTGCCTATTCTTATGCCCTGTTGACGCGGCGCTTGGTGAAGGACGAATTAAGCCTGAGTTGTTTGCATTTTGCCGACACTATTCCGTTTTGTGCGGAAGAGCGCGTTATTCAATTGAAAACTGTACCCGAGGCGGCTTTGGTGGATTTCGCCCAAACACCGCCTGGCACCTGGTTGTTGGCGCATATGCCGTGGAGCACGGCGCGCCATGTCATCAGCGCGTTGAATGCTTCGTCTGCCTTGGCCAAAAAATTGAATATAAAATTGGGCGCGGCGTGTTTGGCTATCGAGCGCACAACTGAATTAAATGGCCAAACTTTAACCCATGCCCACATTATTTATCCGGGGGATAAATATCAAATGGTGGCGCAATTTTCGCCGCATCTGGAAGGCTAGACTATTCGTCCTTATAGACGCGCTCACGTTTTTCGTGGCGCTCTTGGGCTTCAATAGAAAGTGTTGCTATGGGTCTTGCGTCTAAACGGCGAAGGCCAATGGGATCACCAGATTCTTCGCAATAGCCATAAGAACCATCTTCAATGCGCTTGAGGGCGGAATCGATTTTGGAAATTAATTTGCGTTGACGGTCGCGCGTGCGCAATTCTAAAGACCGATCTGTTTCCGATGATGCACGATCGGCCACATCTGGCAGAATGTGGTTTTCTTCGGCCAAGTGATTCAGAGTTTCTTGGCTTTCACGCAAGATGTCGTCTTTCCAAGCCAACAGTTTGGCCTTGAAATAAGCCACCTGCTTTTCATTCATAAAAGGCTCTTTATCCGAAGGCACGTAATTTCCATCAAGAACGTCAGACATGAATTAATCTCCTAATCTGGCGGCTTATAGCCATCGGCTTGCAACGCTTCAAGGGTTGTAAACTGCTTGATTTTTGTGACGGTTTGCCGGCGATTCCGGCATCGGCTGTCTCATTTTGAGACAAGTCTGATTTTTCATCCTTAACGCAATCTTAGAACAATCACTGCATTCTTAGTGAAGTCTGGGTCAGTTTGGATTGTATCATGCGTTTTTTATCAATGTTTGCGTTATTCGCCAGTGCCTCTGTATTATCGGGCTGTGCCGGCAATGCTTTGGAAGCCTTAAACACACCCTGTATTGTTTCTCCGGCCAATATTAATTGTGGGGTTACTGGCACCACCGGCACTGGAACAACGGGCACCACGGGAACAACTGGTACCACCGGAACAACAGGTACTACCGGAACCACGGGTATAGTCAGCACTAACACCGGCAATACCAGCACTTTGACAACGGGTGATACCACACTCATTTTAGAGAAATCTGTTCTCCAAATTGATCCGACCACCAAAATCTACAAGCCCGGTGTTTCAAAGCTGACGGAAGTTCAGGGGCAGACTGCAATTTTGGAGATTAACACCAACACCGCTGATAATAACGAGTGGCCAGTTGCCAAGACTATGACGATTTATGCTGCAGGCAAAGGTTTGGGCGGGGATCCGACCTTGGGCGGTAAATATGATGAATATCGCGCTTACACCGCCGACTCGGTCGATGAAGAACTGCAGGTGTGGCATTTTAAAAATAGCTATGCCACGCAATATCGCGACGTGAGCGCTGGTGGTGCCGACGCTATTCACCAAGCTTGGTCGTTTGGCGGAACCTACACAACTTCAGCTGCCATCACAGCTCTAGGACCTGCGAAGGTTATCTATAATGGAAAGTTTGGGGGGACTGCCAAAACTTCCAACTTTATTGATACTTCGAATACCAAACAGACCATCTCATTTAACAACCATTGGAGGGTTCAAGGCGACACTGCGGCAAACGCAGATTTTGGGACCGGTGTCTTCACTTCTACACTTACTCCCAAAAGCTGGATCGCTGACCAAACCATGAATCTGCTAACCAACAATGCTTATGGTGCTGCCGATGCTTTGAATTCGCAGGGGGGCGCTAACATAGCTGCGTTTATGCTCGCACCAATTCAACTTAAGGGAACGATCAGTGGCAATTCAATTGCCAATGGCACGGCTAATTGGGCCACAGCTTCTGGCATCGTGACGAACAGCACTACCAACAAAATGTATGGCGGATTCTTTGGTGCTTCGGCAAATGAAGTCACTGGCTCTTTTGCACTTGACGGAATGACACCCTATCCCAACGGCGGCGTTGCGCCGATAACTGCCGATACACGAGGCTATTTGCAGATGAGCGGCATTTATGATGCTCAATAAGGTTGTAGATTGATATTGGCTTTTGGAAAATCGAAATTTAAAGGGCGCAAAGTGATTTGCGCTCTTTTGGCGCTTTTGGCGCTGCCACCATCAGCACAGGCGGCAACAACTTTAACGCCAGATCATTTGGCCTATTATCAACAGGCCAATGAAGGTGCACGCGTTCAAGTTTTGATCAAGCTTGCTCAATCTGAACATTTTGAAGATGCAGAAATTTTATTGCAAAGGAT
>JANXRO010000208.1 GCA_025356765.1 Hyphomicrobiales bacterium
ACCGGCTTTTAGTGGCGCATTGAAAATGTTGCCAACACCGGTTTCACTGCGCGCACCAGAACCGGGGTAAAGCGGCATTTGGTGGGTGGAGCCATAAAACAAATCTTTATCAGCCCAGAAAATATCTTGCGTGCCATTGCCGTGGTGCACATCAAAATCAACCACGGCCACGCGCTGCAACCCATGTTTCGCGCGGGCATGAAGGGCTGCTGCGGCGGCATGATTAAACAGGCAAAAGCCCATGGCGCGGTTATGTTCAGCATGGTGCCCCGGCGGGCGCATCGCCAAAAACGCGTTTTGCGCCTCTCCTGCCATCACGGCATCAACGGCGGCACAAGTGCCACCCACAGCACGCAGGCCAGCGGCAAGCGAGCCCGGAGACATGACAGTATCTGAATCCAAATATTCAAATCCGGTTTCAGGGGCTGCTGCCAAAATGCGTTGATAATGTTCTTGCGTATGCACGCGCAAAATTTGTTCCGCCGTGCCCAAAGGGGCTTCGCGGTGAACCACAGATTTGAACAACGGCGATGTGATCACCTGATGCACAGTGCGAATGCGGTCTATGCGTTCGGGGTGGCCATCAGGGGTTTGATGGGCCAAGGATGCGGGGTGTGAATAAACAATGGTGGGCATGGAAGGCTGGGTAGCCGAAAATTGCCAGCGATGCTATAGGGCAGCGCATGAATGATGTTTCAAAAGCGGTCAATCTATTAAGATCAGGGGGCTTGGTGGCCTTTCCGACTGAGACGGTTTATGGCCTTGGCTCTGATGCTTTGAATGATTTATCTGTTGCTAAAATCTATGCGGCCAAAGGCAGGCCATCGTTTAATCCGTTGATTGTGCATGTGGCCACGGTGGCAGACGCTTTGGCTCTGGGTGAATTTTCTAGCGATGCTTTGATGTTGGCGAACACGTTTTGGCCGGGGCCGTTAACGCTGGTTGTGCCACGGCGGGCTCATTGTAAAGTCTCTCTGCTCGCTTCGGCTGGATTGCCATCCATCGCCCTACGCATTCCGGCGCATCCGCTAGCGTTGGAGCTTTTGCAAAAGATGGGACTGCCACTTGTCGCGCCCTCGGCCAATCCATCAGGTCGCATCAGCCCTACCACAGCTCAACATGTGCGTGATGGTTTGGGGGGTAGGGTTGATTTTGTGTTGGATGGCGGCCCATGCGCTGTTGGTGTTGAATCAACCATCATCAGTTTTTTGGATGGTCATCCGCGCTTGTTACGGGCGGGTGGCTTGGCACGTGATGTGATTGAGAAAGCACTTGGCCAAACATTGCATGAGGCACAAGCAGGGCCATTGCATGCGCCGGGCCAACTTGAAAGCCATTATGCGCCGCGCGCCAAGATCAGATTGAATGCCACAATTTGGCAAGATGGCGAGGCGCGTTTGGGATTTGGCACGATGGATGCGGAACTGAATTTGTCGCGCAAAGGCGATGTGGTGGAAGCAGCGGCAAATTTATTTTCAATGTTGCACCAACTTGACCAACAACAAGCCGCGGTGATTGCCGTGGCGCTCATTCCCATGCAGGGTTTGGGCGAGGCGATTAATGACAGGCTTAGACGCGCGGCGGCACCACGTTGATGGACGCTGCATTGATCCAACGTTTTGGTGATGTGGTGGGGATTAAAAACGCCATCACCAATCCCATCGATATGGCCGCTTATATGAAAGAATGGCGCGATATGTGGCAGGGGTCTTCGCCATTAGTGCTACGGCCCGCCAACACTGCGGAAGTTTCGGCCATTCTTAAAATCGCACATGAAACCAACATCAAGATCGTGCCTCAATCTGGCAACACTGGATTGGTGGGCGGACAAATTGCGCAAGGCCAAGAGGTGTTGTTGTCGCTTGATCGGATGACCAAAATTATCACCGTCGATGCCGCTGATAATTCGATCACGGTTGAGGCGGGTGCCATCTTAAAAAATGTGCAGGCCGCGGCTGATCAGGTGGACAGATTATTTCCGCTCAGTTTGGCCTCAGAAGGCTCGTGTCGCATTGGCGGCAATCTTTCCACCAATGCGGGCGGGCTGAATGTGGTGGCTTATGGCAATGCGCGGGATTTATGTTTGGGGCTTGAAGTTGTGTTGGCCGATGGGCGCATTTGGGATGGCCTCAAATCGTTGCGCAAAGATAACACGGGTTATGATCTCAAAGATATTTTCATTGGCGCCGAAGGAACATTGGGCATTATTACGGCG
>JANXRO010000080.1 GCA_025356765.1 Hyphomicrobiales bacterium
CGGCGAAGAAACGGCCATGCTGGAAAGCTTGGAAGGCAAGCGCGGCATGGTTCGCGCCAAGCCACCAATCCCAGCCCTTGAAGGCCTATTCGGCAAACCCACTGTGATCAACAACGTTCTGAGCTTTGCTGCTGTTCCCTATATTTTGGCCAAGGGTGGCGAAGCTTATAAGAATTTAGGCATGGGCCGTTCGCGCGGAACGCTGCCTTTTCAACTTGCTGGAAATATCAAACACGGCGGTTTGGTTGAAAAGGCATTTGGCATAACGCTCCGTACACTGATTAATGATTTCGGTGGCGGCACATTTTCGGGAAAGCCTATTCGTGCTGTGCAAGTGGGTGGGCCACTGGGATCATATCTTACTGCCGAGCAACTTGACCTGCCGATGGATTATGAAACCTTCGCGGCCAACGCGGCAATGGTGGGCCACGGCGGGTTGGTCGTATTTGACGAAAGTGTCAACATGGCAGCCCAAGCGCGCTTTGCTATGGAATTCTGCGCTATTGAATCTTGCGGCAAGTGCACGCCCTGTCGGATTGGTTCAACACGCGGCACGGAAGTGATCGATAAAATTGTTGCGGGTGTTGACCCGCAGGCCAATGCAGATTTGCTTGAAGATTTGTGCACCACGATGACCGATGGCTCACTTTGCGCGATGGGGGGTCTCACCCCAATGCCGGTGATGAGCGCATTGAAAAATTTCCCTGAAGATTTTGGATTGCCCGCTTTTAACAAGCTTGCGGCGGAATAGGATAGATCATGTTAATCAAAGAAACCGATTTCGGCACGCCCATTTCTGAAGCGACGAAAATGGTCACGCTGGAAATTGATGGCCATGAAATTTCTGTGCCCGAAGGCACATCCATCATGCGTGCCGCAATGGAGCTTGGCACCAAAATTCCAAAACTCTGCGCCACGGACAGTCTCAAATCTTTCGGCTCTTGTCGTTTGTGTTTGGTAGAAGTTGAAGGCCGCAAGGGAACGCCCGCTTCCTGCACAACGCCCGTTGCCGCAGGCATAAAAGTTAAAACCCAATCTGATCGCTTGGCCAATTTGCGCAAAGGTGTGATGGAACTTTATATTTCAGATCATCCGCTTGATTGCCTCACCTGTGCCGCCAATGGCGATTGCGAATTGCAAGATATGGCGGGCGCTGTTGGTCTTCGTGATGTGCGTTATGGGTATGCTGGGGACAACCACATTTCGAAAACCCGCGAGGGCGGCGAAGAAAACTTTCTGTTCAAAGCCAAAGATGAATCCAACCCTTATTTTACCTTTGATCCGGCCAAGTGCATCGTCTGCTCGCGCTGCGTTCGGGCTTGCGAAGAGGTGCAGGGAACATTCGCACTCACAATCGATGGCCGGGGCTTTGCCAGCCACGTCTCTGCCGGAATGGATGAAGGTTTTATGAGTTCGGAGTGTGTGTCTTGCGGCGCTTGCGTTCAAGCCTGCCCCACCGCAACGCTTACTGAAAAAACTGTTATCGCCAAAGGCCAAGCCGAACATTCCGTTGTTACAACCTGCGCCTATTGCGGCGTTGGTTGTTCATTCAAAGCGGAGATGAAGGGCGATGATGTTGTGCGCATGGTGCCTTATAAAGATGGCGGCGCCAATGAAGGACATTCATGCGTGAAGGGCCGTTTTGCTTGGGGCTATGCCACACACAAAGACCGCATCACCAAACCAATGATCCGTACACGGATTACTGATCCTTGGAAGGAAGTAAGCTGGGAAGAAGCAATTGCCGCCGCCGCAAAGGGCTTGAAGGACATTCAAGCCAAACATGGCCGCAATTCAATCGGTGGCATCACTTCATCACGCTGCACCAATGAAGAGGTTTTCGTTGTTCAAAAAATGATCCGCGCAGCATTTCATAATAACAACACAGATACATGCGCGCGCGTTTGCCATTCGCCAACAGGTTATGGCCTTTCAAAAACCTTCGGCACATCTGCCGGAACGCAAGATTTCAAATCTGTGTCTAAGGCAGATGTGATTATGGTGATTGGTGCCAACCCTACGGATGGCCACCCGGTTTTTGCATCGCGCATGAAAAAGCGTTTGCGTTCTGGCGCAAAGCTGATCGTGATTGATCCACGCCGCACTGACGTTGTTCGCTCGCCCCACGTTGAAGCCCAACATCATTTGCAATTGCGGCCCGGCACCAATGTGGCTGTGATCAACGCCATGGCGCATGTTATTTTGACTGAAGGTTTGGAGAACAAAACTTTCATCGCTGAACGATGTGATACGGCAGAATTTTTGCGCTGGACGAATTTTATCAAAGACCCGATGAATTCACCGGAAGTTTTGGAAACTGAAACGCAAGTGCCGGCAGCAGAAGTTCGCGCTGCCGCACGCCTATTTGCAACGGGCGGCAATGCGGCCATCTATTATGGTTTGGGTGTGACTGAACACAGCCAAGGTTCAACCATGGTGATGGGCATGGCGAATTTGGCGATGTTGACCGGAAACATTGGCCGCGAAGGCGTTGGCATCAACCCGTTGCGCGGGCAAAATAATTTTCAAGGTTCATGCGACATGGGATCCTTCCCGCATGAACTTCCGGGCTATCGCCATGTGTCTGATACAACCGTTCGTGATATTTTTGAAAAAGCCTGGAATGTTCAACTTGATCCTGAACCCGGGCTTCGGATTCCCAATATGTTCAACGCCGCGATAGAAGGCACATTCAAAGGCATGTTCATTCAGGGCGAAGACATTGCGCAATCTGATCCAAATTTGAAACACGTGACTGCTGCTTTAGAAAATATGGATATGATTATCGTGCAAGATTTGTTCTTGAATGAAACCGCCGTTTTTGCCCATGTGTTTTTGCCGGGCACTTCGTTCTTGGAAAAAGATGGAACATTCACGAACGCCGAACGCCGTATCAATCGCGTGCGCCAAGTTAAAGCGCCTTTGCAAGGCAAACAAGAATGGCAAGTGGTGAGCGAGCTGGCCCAAGCCATGGGTTATCCGATGAAGTATAGTCACGCTTCTGAAATTATGGATGAGATTGCTTCGGTTACACCAACGTTCACGGGCGTGTCTTTCAAGCGGCTTGACGAAGTGGGCTCGCTGCAATGGCCTTGCAATGCGGGCGCACCTGATGGAACGCCGATTATGCACGTTGGAAAATTTGTGCGCGGCAGCGGCCGATTTATGATTACTGAATATGTGCCAACGCCAGAACGCGCTAATCGCGATTTCCCATTGATTTTAACGACAGGCAGAATTCTGTCGCAGTATAATGTGGGCGCGCAAACACGGCGCACCGAAAATTCGCAATGGCATGGCGAAGATGTTTTGGAAATCCACCCGCATGACGCAGAATTGCGCGGCATTAAAGAGGGTGCAATGGTTTCGCTCACCAGTCGCATTGGTGGAACAACATTGCGCGCCAAGATCACAGAACGCATGCCGCAGGGGGTTATTTATACAACCTTCCATCATCCGGTTTCAGGTGCCAATGTGATCACCACTGAATATTCAGATTGGGCCACCAACTGCCCTGAATATAAAGTGACGGCCTGCCAGGTGATGCCATCAAACCAGCCTTCTGATTGGCAAAAAGATTGGGAAACCCGCGAGCAAGAAAACAAACGCGTGGCGGCGGAGTGAACGGCAACTCAGTTTCTGCTTCAGGCACATTGAATGGCAAGCCCACAACTTGGGCTTTGCCTGAAGAAGTGCCTGTTGCCATTTTGTTGAATTCTGAATCTTATGCGGTGATGATGGCAACGCCCGCAGATTTAGAAGATTTTGCTTTGGGGTTTGTTGTGTCTGAAGGATTGGTGGCACATTCATCGCACGTAAAAAATGTGTTGGTGTTGCAACAACCTGAAGGTTTAAGTGTTGATGTGGCGGTGGACGAGAATAAATTGCTCCGTGGACAGATGATTTCGCGTTCGCTTGAGGGACGTGTTGGTTGTGGCTTGTGCGGCATTCAAGAATTAGAAAATGCTGTGCGCATGCCAACTGACAAAGTGAAGGCTGTTGCATTTTCTCCCCTTGCAATTGCCAAGGCCTACCAAGCCCTGCCAAATTTTCAACCGATGAATTCGTTAAACAAAACAGTCCATGCCGCTGCGTGGTGTTCTGTACACGGAGTAATTCACTTGGCGCGCGAAGACGTGGGTCGCCATAATGCATTAGATAAGTTAATTGGTGCGATGGCGCGGGCGTCCATCACGCCAGAACAAGGTTTTGTTCTTATGTCTTCGCGCTGTTCGTTTGAGTTGGTGCAAAAATCGGCGCGCGTTGGCATTGGTGCTCTGGCCACAATTTCTGCGCCCACGGCATTGGCCTTAAAACTGGCCCAACAGGCGGGGCTTCAATTGGCGGCGCTTTCAAAAGATGGAGTGATGATTTTCGATGAAAAATGATGATATGGTCCGTATGGTCAATCAGATCGGCACGTTTTTTAAAAACTACGGTCCTGTAGAAGGCACCAAAGAAATTGCAGCCCACATCAACAGTTTTTGGGAACCGCGCATGCGCAACCAGCTTCTCGACTATGTGGCAACAGGGGGCAAAGATATGAGCGATGTTGTTCTTGCGGCCATGCCTTTGGTGAGAAGGCCGGGAACGAATACACCTGAGTTGCATGAGGCGATTGACGATAAAACCGGTCTTCCGAAAGAAGCCAAGGAAGCATAGGTTTTAGGCGTCGCGTCGCGTCGCATCCCACTCAATAAAATCAGGGTTTCACTTTACGTTTGGCTTTGGGCAATTTCCACATATGGTTGATCAACTCATCCACTGAAATGCCAACCTCGCTATAGGCTTCGCCTTCAACGCTGATGCCAGCATCGCGCACGGTTTGTTGGGTGCCCGAAACGAGCGGGTGCCACCAGCTTAGGCCCCTGCCCTCATCCAATTTACGATAGGCGCAAGATTCTGGAAGCCAACCCAAGTCTGCAACCATTTTGGGAGTGAGCGTCACACAATCAGGAACTTTGGTGGCGCGGTTGGGATAATCTGTGCAGCGACAGGATTTCACATCCAGCAATTTGCAGGCCGCCCGTGTATAGATAAAGCGGCCGGTTTCTTCCTCTTCCAATTTGTTAAGGCAGCAACGGCCACAGCCATCACACAGGCTTTCCCATTCTTCACGGGTCATTTCGCTTAGAGTTTTTTCTTGCCAGAAGGGTTTGTCCATTTCTGAACGACTAGCGCAAACCCACGCAGCAGATCAAGTGTTTGCCATAATTTTCGCTGGTTTTCAGTTCATCTTGCACCTTTGCAACATCCGCGTTAAGCGCTTGGTGACGGAGATGAGTTTGAGCAAGCTGCCCACCCGCAATATATTTTATCGCGCTATTTGGACTGGCGATTCTTTCGTCAGCAGCGGGCTGTTTGAAATTTGGGCAGGCTTGAAAAATTTTCATTCGGCCTATTCGTCTTGGCTTTATCGGTGGTTCAGGCTTTCGGGGCCAAAGCGATTTTTAATCGATATTCTGGATGATTGTTTCACCTTCGGTGTGGTCATTGCTTTTGCGCTTTTGGCTTTTGCCTTGCCGCCATTTTCAGGCACGGGCGATATTTGGAACCGGGGCCGCGAATATGCCATCACCTTCACTGATCAAGATGGCAAGGTGATCGGTCGTCGCGGCATCAGACAAGATGATGCCATTCCGCTGGCTGATATTCCGCCCGTAATGATCAAGGCCGCGCTGGCCACGGAAGATGCAAGATTTTACGATCATTTCGGCGTGGATCTGATCGGCACATTCAGGGCCATGATTCGCAATGCCCGGGCCAATGGCGCAAAACAGGGCGGGTCTTCCATCACGCAACAGGTGGCAAAGAATTTGTTTTTGTCACCAGAAAAAACCTTGCAGCGCAAAGTGCATGAAGCCTTTTTGGCCTTGTGGATTGAAGCGCGGCTTTCAAAAAATGAAATTCTGAAACTCTATTTGGATCGCAGTTATATGGGCGGCGGCACTTATGGTGTTGAGGCTGCGTCACAGTTTTATTTTGGAAAATCAGTGCGTGATATTGGTTTGCCAGAAGCTGCAATTTTGGCGGGGCTTTTTAAAGCGCCCACGCAATATGCGCCGCATGCCAATCCGGAAGCATCAAAGGCACGGGCCAATGTTGTGCTTTATCGCATGCTCGACGCAGGCTTCATCAACCAAGGTGAATTGTTGCAAGCCCAGCGCCAGCCCGCAACGATTGTCAAACAAAGCATCACGGCAAGCCCCAATTGGTTTTTAGATTGGGCCTATCAAGACACTTTAGATGTGATGGACAGGCAGGGCCTGAAAAATGATTATGTGGTGGAAGTAAAAACCACCATCAACACCAAACTGCAAGACGCCAGCCAAGCCATCATCAATGATGTCGTTGATAACCAAGGTTCAGAATTAAATTTCAACCAAGCCTCTGCGATTACGATGACACCCGAAGGTGCTGTGCGTTCAATTGTCGGCGGGCGCAATTATGAAGACAGCCAATTCAACCGCGTGGTTTCAGCTAAGCGGCAGGTGGGTTCATCTTTCAAGCCGTTTGTTTATTTAACAGCGCTTGAACACGGCTATACACGCGACACCAAGGTTCAAGACAGTGAAGCCTGCGTGGGCAATTGGTGTGTGCATAATTACAATGCGGAATCTTTCGGCACTGTTCCATTGTGGTTGGCGTTAACCCATTCCATCAACACCGTTGCTGTGAAACTGATGGTGGATGTGGGCCGGAAAAATGTTGAAGCCACGGCGCACCGTGTGGGCCTGACTGGCGATATTGACCCCTATCCAACAATGGCCATTGGCACCAGTTCGCTGACCCTGTTAGATATGGCCACGGGCTATGCCACCTTTGCTGCGGGTGGAAAACTGGCGCACCCTTACGCCGTTCTCGAAATTCGAAAACCCAATGGTGAATTGCTGTACAGTCATGCCGCCAATGAAAAAGACGCAGAACAAGTTGATCCCTATGACAAAGTGGCTGAGCTGAATTCAATGATGCACGATGTTGTGATGCAAGGCACGGCCACGCGAGCGCAATTGGGCTATGCACCCGTGGCTGGCAAAACCGGAACGAACGCCAATTTCCGCGATGCTTGGTTTTTGGGCTTCACTGCCCACAATGTCACAGGCGTGTGGGTAGGCAATGACGACAACACGCCCATGAATAGCAGCAGGGAAAAGGCGGTCACCGGTGGGCGCGTTCCCGCCCCTGCATGGAAACGCATTATGGATGTGGCTGAATTTGGCCTGAAGCCAGAAGGCTTGCCCGGCGTTCCGATGAATGAAACCTATACTCCACCGCTCACAAAAAGTGATGACCCAGCCCTGGTTGGCGCTGCCATGCCTTTGCCGGCAACACCTTCACCCGATGAAGTTGCTGCGGTATCGCCTGATGTCCCTGTTGACGCTGACCATGAGGCCACCAACGTTCTCAATGGCATGATGGATTTATTTCAGGGAACCGGCGATGATGCTGCGGCAGCGCCAGCACATTATGCGCCCAAGAAAAAGCATTTCGTTTTGCCAAAGCCGCATGTGGTGCAAAAGAAAAAATCTCTGTTTGATTTGATTTTTGGCCCACGTGGAAACTAGAAGTTTGGGAACGAGAATTCGATGTCGCTTTTTATGATTCTGTTTTAAACGAAAGCCCATCGGGGAATATCTGGCGCATCATGGGAATATCACTGGGTTCAACGCTGTTGGTTTTGGGGGTTGTGGTGGGCTATATCAGCGCGCAACAGTCATTAGACCGTGCAGGGCTAAAGCCAGTGGCCGGAGAACCTCAATGGCAGCAAGCGGTTGCCAGCCCAAAAGACCCTTATGTGATTTATTCAATCGGCCATTTTATTGCTGATGGATTTTTGCCGCCACCCACATCTGCCCAAGTTTATGTTCGCAAAGTTGATGATGACGGCAACAGCCTGCGCAATGATTGCACATATACTCTGTTGGGTGCTGCACCGCAGGCACGCTGGTGGGCTTTGAAAATTGGCAGTGCTGCGCCAAATCTTGCGATGTTGAGCGCGCGCGACGCAATTTTGTCAGGCACTGACCAATTAGAAATCGGCATTGCTAAACATCAAACACCTGGCAATTGGTTGGCCATGCCACAGGCGGGCGCCATTGAACTTTCATTGGTGATGAATGAACCCTATGCCTTGGCAAAAAATGCAAAACCATTGCCCTTGCCCGCGCTCAAAAAAATTGAGTGTGAATGATGGCAAGATTGTTCTGGCCAATCACTGCATTGTTTTTGGGCTTGGCTGTGCATTTGGCCTATGTGCTGTTTGCTCCTGGTTTGATTTTGCAACACAATCTTGCCAGCCTTACAGGCAACGCCAGCACCAATCGATTTTTTGTGATGTCGCCTGAAGCGCAAATAAAATTGGTGCCAACAGCAACCATGCAAGACATTGTCGGGCTTTGTTTGTTGGATTTGTCAGGGGGCAAGGTTGTGTTTTCGGCAAATGTGCCAAAATCATTGTGGACGCTTTCAATCTTCAGCCAATCTGGGCAACAGATTTATTCCATCAATGATGCGGAAGCCGGCACCAGTCAATTTGCCATTGAGCTGAAACGGGCCAAGGGATTTTTAGAACAATTGCGCGGCAAGGGTGATGCCGAAGAGGCCGGCCAAATTCAAAATGTTGGTTGGCATGCTGACATCAATGATAGGCGCGGAGTAGTGGTTTTGTGGGTGCCGGTTGATGATGCTGCAAAGCGGCCTGCAATTGAAGCTGACCTTAAAACCACAACATGCGAAGCGAAAAGTTAAATCTTTAATCCAAATCTTCTGCGGTGGCTTGATTGTTGAGCGATGGCAATCGTCTTGCCTTCAACTGTGGTGGCTTGGCAAAATCAATCCGCTCGAAGCGAACGCCAGGAAATATGATAATTTGTGCAGGGCCAATTGCATCTGCTTTTGGGGTTCTTGATTTTAATCGTTCTGCAATATTGATAACAGAGGCCATGACTTGAGTTTCCATTCTTGATTGTTCAAGATAAATACTCACATGGTTAACAATCGACTAAAATTTTGGGCCAAAGAATAGTTTTATCTATTTACCCGGGTCTGAAATAATTTTTAATCCGGCCAATCCAGTTCTGTCTTCAATTTCGATGGCCCAAAGATCAGAATCAAATTTTTTCTGTTTGGCCACAAAGGCGCTGGCTTCATTCCAAGAAACCGGTGCGGCAAAGGCTTTCACAAAAATGCGTGTGCCCTCATCATCATGCGAAGGGCCGGGTGGTGGAGCCAGCAAATCAAAAGTTTTATCAAGGTGATTGATATAAATATAGACTGCGCCGGCATCATCGGCCCCGTGGTCGATCACCGCGCCAAATTGCCCACGTTCAAGGCAGCGGCGCAATTGTGCATCAATCCAGATGCGCGATTTAAGGCGCATCGATCAGTTCGCAGAAATGTTCAACGCAGTAATTAAATTTGCGTCGATGGTGCCATCCATGGCCAAGCCATTATCCATTTCAAACTTCAAAATGGCAGCATGGGTTTCGTCGTTCAACTGGCCATCAAGCGTGTTGATGTCATAACCCAAGCCAGCGAGTGCAATTTGCACATTTTTTACTTCGACTGCGCGGCTGCTCACATCCACCACAGGTGCTACATCGGCAACGTCAATTTGTTTTGAAGGTTCAACGCTGCCGGTAAACTTGGCAGCGGCTTCAACCTTGCGGGTGAACTTTATGTGGTTCACCAAATCCTGGCTCACTTCACCCGTGGTTGGAAGGCCGTTGATTTGTTGATAACGCTGAATGGCCTGTTTTGTGCGTTGGCCAATTACGCCGTCTACCATGCCTTGATAAATGCCAGAGGCAAGAAGTTCGCGCTGGGTTTCTTCAACGAGCGGATCATATTTTAAAACCACGGTATTATTGGGATCAGCGGTAACTGCTACATCCATATGCGTGGTGGCACCAATGGGCAGCGCGGTTACCAATCTGGCCCGAACGGTTTGATGGACCAATGCATTATAGATAATCATGCCGCTGAGAATGGTGGCTCCCAACAGCAAAACAAACGAAAGAGGTTTCATCTTCCGCTCGTCATCATCCAAAACGTCTTTTACGCGACCCAAACCAACACCCCATATTATGGTTACAGAGTGCCCACTCAAAGTTAACACGGGCCTAATCTGCTGTTTAAATTTTGTCGAAATTTTGACTCGAATTTGGGTCTCGGGTTTCACCCGATGGCAATTTGGCGATGCTATACCATTGAGAAATAAGAAAGCAGAATGGGCTCAAGATGGGACTGATTAGAAAAGCAATCGTGGTAGGAGGCATTATTTTTGCGTTGCCTTCCCCCCCTGTTGTTGACCCTTTGGTGGGCGTGGCACCTTCCATGCAATCATCAACATTTGCCACTGTTGCGGCTGCGGCTGAAACAATGGCTGATGTAAAAGGGTTTTGTGAACGCCGCCCCCAAGCGTGCAGCACAGGCCATTATCTTGCCGTAACATTTGAGGGAAAAGCCCGTTATGCCGTGAAGCTTGCCTATGAATGGGCAGATCAGGCAAAGGGCGAAACTGTAAAGGGTGAGAATGTTAAGCCGGAAGCGCCGCCTTTGCGGTTGGCAACGCTGAGTGAACAAAAACCCCAAACAATAGAAGATTTGCTGCGTAAGACCACGCAAGAGTGAGCTGTTTGCCCCGCGCGCCGCGTTGGGCTAACCTTCAACCGTAATGTCTGATCATCATCATTCTCACCTGTGGCCCGGCGTACCGCTGGCGCTGATTGCCGCAGCAGCTTTTGGTATTTCAACACCTTTGGCCAAAGTATTGTTGGGCTCGATTGATCCTTGGATTATGGCAGGCCTCTTCTATTTAGGATCTGGCATTGGTTTAAGCATTGTAATTGCAATGCGAACACTGCGCGGAACAAAAGTTCAAGAAGCCAGCCTGCGTGGTGGTGATGTTCCTTGGCTTTTAGGCACCATCGTCTTTGGTGGAATTTTAGGGCCAGTATTGCTTTTGTTTGGCCTTAATCAATCTGATGCCACTTCAGCTTCTTTGTTGTTGAATTTAGAGGCCGCCTTCACCCTGCTTTTGGCTTGGGTGGTTTTCCGTGAACATGTTGATCGGCGGCTTTTCATCGGGGCGGTATTCATCGTTGTAGGTGCCATATTGCTTTCATGGCAGGGTGGCATTGGAACATGGAATTATGGCTCTTTGCTGATAGCAATGGCGTGTCTTTCTTGGGCCATTGACAATAATTTAACTCGAAAAATTTCTGCGGTTGATCCATTTGTTTTGGCTGCAATCAAAGGATTGGCCGCGGGTTGCGTGAATACGGCGTTGGCTTTTTATGCTGGCGCACATTGGCCTGACCTGTTGAGGCTTTCAGAAGCAATGATTTTAGGCTTTGTGAGTTATGGGTTGGGTTTGGTGATTTTTATTTTTGCACTGCGTTATTTAGGAACGGCTCGCACTGGCGCATATTATGGAACAGCGCCCTTCATCGGCGCCATTTTTGCAGCCCTGTTTTTTGGCACAGCAATTACGCCAGTGTTGCTTTTGGCAGGCGTGTTTATGGGCATTGGGGCGTGGCTGCATTTGGCCGAACGGCATGAACACGACCACACGCATCAACTGTTGGAACATGATCATTCCCATAGCCATGATGAACATCACCAACATAGCCACACAGAACAGGTGGTTGAGCCACATTCGCATCGGCATGTTCATCATCCGATCAATCACAAACACCCCCATTATCCAGATTTGCATCATCGACATAGCCACAAGTAGCGTGTTAAAAAATGAATGGCGGCATTGTACTCTGTTGAGTGTGGCACTAAACGCTGGTTCATGCCTCAAAATATCGATGAACTGATTTCTGATTTTGAACTGCTGGATGATTGGGAAGATCGCTATCGCCATGTGATTGAGCTTGGCCGGGCTTTGCCACCCATGAACCAGGCGTTGAAAACTGCTGCCACCAAAGTTTCGGGCTGTGCCAGCCAAGTTTGGATTTACAGCACCGTTCACACTACACCTCGCGGCAACCACTTGAGGTTGGAAGGCGATAGCGATGCGTTAATTGTTAAGGGGCTGATCGCCATTGTGTTCATTATGTTCGGCCCCCTTACAGCGCATGAGATTGTGGAATTTGATGCTTTGGTGCAATTTAAAAAGCTTGGGCTGCAAGACCATTTGACACCCCAACGCGCCAACGGCCTTGCATCCATGGTGGCCCGCATCAAGGCAGATGCACTCCTTGCGGGTTGAAGGTCGGACGATAATCATCCATCGCCCAATGTGAAATTTCGTCCTTGGGTTTTGGTGTTTTGGATTTAATCAAACCATAATGCCGTGCCAAGCGGGTCAGCGCCAATTTCAATACAGCTTTGCCGGAACGGGGCGGCAATGCCAAAACAGCCTCGGCTGATTCAAAGCCCGAAGTTAGGCAACAGACTTGATATAAAATTCCTGAAAGTTCCGGCCCCACTGCAGCAAAGGCGTTGTGCAGGCGTTGGCGCGCGGCCAAGGTTGCATCATTCATTTTTTCCACGGCGTTGTCGCTCATTTGCCAATGCCTGCCGCCTGATCCGGTGGATGGAGAATAGGCGCTGACCACCCGTTGGCCCATGTGAGCGCGCTCATAATCACCGCGCAGTTTTTCGCCAGCAGCAAATTGTGGCGCATCAATATAGGATTTTAAAGCCCCTGCTTTGAGTTGAAACAGCCTTAAAAGCGGGCTTTCGGAAGGTTTGAAGTGATCGGGAAGTGCCTTAATGTCCATATTTGCGTTCCTTTCGTGAGAACAATATGGAACAAAACTAGAACAGAATCAATACCTATTATAAAAAATCTTTCTTAGGCACTTTGCCGAACGTCATCGAGCTGTTCGCTGGCGGGCATAAAATAATCATAGCCCAAAACCATATCGGCCTTATCGTTTTCTTTGCAACAAATCGGCAACCGCAACCAATATTGCACCATGTGTTCTTTATGAAGGCGCGGGCCTTTCAGCACTCCTTGGGTCGGCTCTCCGCGTTCTATCGTGCGGCGATAGGCAGCCATCCAATAGTCGCGTTTGTTGCCCCAATCCAAAGCCTCGATTGTAAGCCCGGTAATTTCACGATCGTGAATTTCGCGAAGCCTTGTGCCAGCGAGTCTGATTTTGCTTTGACCCAGTTCAACCGCAACATCAATCAAACTGATGCCGGAAAGAAGGCGCGGCACATGCGTTGGCTTGATATCGCTGCGGCTTGGCATTTTTCTGCCTGCGCAGCATTCCAACCAATAGTCAAAGAGTTGCCGATGCTCGGGCACAACAAGTTGTGCTCTAAAAGCATTGCCGTCTGAAGTTCTTGTCATTCCGCCCCGTCCAAGTACCGAATCGTTTTACGCATTGGCACCTGCTGTTTATGAATCCGCAAATCCTGATCCGCAAGAGTCAGCGTTCACAATTTTAATAAATATTTAACTTTTTTAAATTGAACTTAATTCAATGCGCCATAAGGCCCGGTGTGCAAGGTGGCCCAATCCCAATAGGTCAACAAGATGCGCGCCTTGTTGAACGACAATTGGTCAA
Organism: Hyphomicrobiales bacterium; assembly: GCA_025356765.1. Classification (GTDB taxonomy): domain Bacteria; phylum Pseudomonadota; class Alphaproteobacteria; order Rhizobiales; family Aestuariivirgaceae; genus Aestuariivirga. The sequence goes on from JANXRO010000080.1 coordinate 13,530, forward strand.
ACACCGCCTGCACTTCATCGAGATCTCGTGCAGGGTCAATCAGCGGCTGATCACCCTGAATCAAGCTTGGCAAAATTTCCTGAAGTTGGCTGCGCGGCAGGCCAGCCACTTTAATCATGGCCATCAAAGGTTCGCCTTGGTCATCGGCCAAGATTTTTTCAACGGTGGAAATATTGATTTTCGTGGCCGCTGCAAAAAACTCCGCGCAATCGTGATCAGGGCTAAGCAGCGCTGCTTTAACTGCTTCAACATCCACGCTTGGCGGTTGGTCTTCGCCATTGGTGTCCATGGTGATTTTTAGAATTTTCGTCAGCATTTCTGAATCGGTTAAAAATCGGCTGAGCAAATATCGGCGCAACTGGGCCGGTGCCAACCAGAATAATTCAAATGCAAAATGCACTGGCAAATCTTGTCTGGTGCACAGCGGGGCCAACAAATCTGGGTTGTTCGGAACCATTTTGGCAATGGCATCAAAACCTTCTTGCGGAATTTCAGCGCCTTGGTTGCGTGCCAACGTCAGCACCACAGACTCATCGCCAGTTTTTGCCAATGCTTCAGCAATCGGCCGCGAAATTTTGCGGCGGCGTGCCATCATGCGGCGCTTGGCAACATCTCCACTTTCAATGGTTTGAAACAAATCTTCATCGGGAATATTTGAACAATCTTCCAACAGAGGCGCTGCAACGCTTTGCTCTGGGTCGGCAATCAGTTTTGAAATCAAAAATGGCGGTGGCGCTTCCATAATGCACAAGCGTTGAGCCAAAACAATTTTGGCGCGCGTTGGTAAACGTGGAATCATACGCAGCAATGTATCTGCGGCAAGGGCGCGTTCCTGCGGTTGGCCGCCGCTTGAACTTGCGGCCATCATATCCAGAAGCGATCTGGCAAGCTCGGCTGCTTCGGTATCTTGCTCAGGCGTGTTGATCTCAACTTTTGGTTTGGCCGATTGGGCCAGCTGATCTGGCACCAAGGCAAAGGCATCAACTTTGTTTTTGCGCAACAATGAACGTTTGGGTTTAGGCAGGGCAAGTTCAGGCTCAACCGGTGTAGGGGCGTGCAAGCTGGCAAGCGATTCAATTTCTGCCGCGTTTAAAGCAACAGGTTCCGCAACCGTTTCAACGACAGGCTCAGCGTTCAGCTCAACCTCTGATACAATAGCTGGCAAAGCTGCAATCTCAGCTTCTGGTGCCATAGCGGCTGGAACAGCAATTTCGGGCGCAATGATAATATCTTCGGGGGGAGCAGCTTTCATTGGCTGTGTTTGAGCAACAAAAGCGTTGGCAGGCTTTTTCAACAGAAGCGTAAGCCTGCGGAATGAATCAGCCGAAATGGGCTTGCGTTCTGCGCCGCCAACCGGGTTTTCGCCCCGAATGTTCGTCTGATCCAACATTTAACCCAATTAAACTCCACCCATCCAAGGACACAAAGCCCTATGGAGGTTCCTATCTAATTAATTCAGGCAAAACTTAGGGTTAACTGGCCCCAAAGGTTGCAGGTATGGTAAAGGAAGGGTAAATTTTCAGAGTTTGGAGACTCATCGCCTCATGTCATTGCCTGTTCGAAAAGCCCCTGTTGCCAAAGTAATTCCCAGTGTTGAAACTTGGCACGGCTTTGAAAAGACCGACAACTATAAGTGGTTGAAAGCGGATAATTGGCAGGAAGTGATGCACACGCCAACGAAACTGCCCAAAGCCATTCGCAGTTATTTGGAAGCCGAGAATCGTTTTTTCAAAGCTGAAATGGCTGAAACAAAAATTTTACAGCAAGCGCTTTTCAAAGAAATGAAAGGCCGCATCAAGCAAGATGATTCATCCGTTCCGGCACCAGATGGAAAATATCTATATTGTTCAACTTATAAAAAGGGCGGTCAATATCCGCTTTATTGGCGCAGGCTGAAAGACGACAAGAAGAATACGCTGCTGTTTGATGGCAATGCCTTGGCCAAAGGTTTGGACTATTTTGATTTTGGTGACATTGACATTTCTCCTGATCAAAGTTTGGCCGCATGGTCATATGATGGCAACGGCTCTGAATTTTATGATATGAAGGTGCGTGATTTAAGCACGGGCAAAGACCATAGCGATCTTTTGACCAACACATCTGGTGATGCAGTTTGGGCCGCTGATGGCAAAAGCTTTTTCTATACAATTCAAGACGAAAATCACCGGCCACTAAAAACCTATCGCCACACATTGGGCAAACCCCAAGCTGATGACATTTTGGTTTATGAAGAAAAAGACCCAGGGCTCTTTTCTGGTGTGGCGCAAACTGCTTCTGAACAGTTCATCACCTTCAATTCTCACGACCATGAAACAACCGAGATTTGGATTGTGCCTTCAGCCACGCCAGATGCCAGCCCCAAGCTTGTGGTTTCACGTTCTGAAAAAATTGAATATCAAATTGAACATTGGAATGATCGGTTCATCATCAAAACCAATGCAGGTGGTGCTGAAGATTATAAGATTGTTGAGGCACCGCTATCAGATCCATCGCTTGGCAATTGGAAAGATCTCATTGCCCATCGGCCCGGCATTTTCATTGTGGCCTTTGGCGTGTTCAAAAATTGGCTGGTTCGGCTTGAACGCGAAAACGCCCTGCCCCGCATGGTCGTTCGCGATATGCATTCAGGCGAGGAACATTCCATTGCCTTTGACGAAGAGGCCTATTCATTAGGCTTTGGCGAAATGCGCGAATTTGAAACAGACATTTTGCGCTTTAGTTATTCTTCGATGACAACGCCCGGCCAGGTTTTCGACTATAATATGAAAACCCGTGAACGTATTTTGCGCAAAACGCAAATCATTCCTTCTGGCCATAATGCGGAAGATTATATCACGCGGCGTTTGCTGGCACCCGCGCATGATGGTGAAAAAATTCCAGTCACTTTGCTTTATAAAAAATCCACAAAACTTGATGGCTCAGCACCCCTGTGGCTTTATGGCTATGGTTCTTATGGCATGTCGATGCCGGCAAGTTTTAACAGCAACATTTTATCATTGGTTGATCGTGGTTTTATTTATGCCATTGCGCATATTCGCGGCGGGCAAGAAAAGGGTAAGCATTGGTATAAAGCCGGAAAGCTTGAGCACAAGACCAACACCTTCAAAGATTTTATTTCATCTGCAAAATTTTTGATTGCGGAAAAATACACTTCAACCAAAAACATTGTTGCCCAAGGCGGAAGTGCTGGCGGCATGTTGATGGGCGCTGTCACAAACATGGCACCAGAACTGTTCAACGGTATTATTGCCGAGGTGCCTTTTGTCGATGTGCTTTCAACCATGCTGGACACAAGCCTTCCATTAACGCCGCCCGAATGGCCCGAATGGGGCAACCCTATTGAGTCGAAGCAGGCCTATGAAACCATCGCCAGCTATTCGCCAGGGGATAATGTTACGCGCCAAGCATATCCCCACATCATGGCTGTTGGCGGGCTGACTGATCCGCGTGTGACTTATTGGGAACCCGCCAAATGGGTCGCCAATTTACGCGCCAAGAAAACCAACAACAACCTTTTGCTGATGAAAATTATTATGACAGCTGGGCATGGCGGAGCATCTGGTCGCTTTGATCGCCTGAAAGAAGTGGCCGAGGCTTATGCCTTTGGCATTAAAATTACAAAGGTGCCCCATGTTGATTGAAGCCTCTAAATGTTGCTTGTTGATTATTGATATGCAGGAAAAGCTTTTACCGGTTATTTTTGAGGCAGAGCGAGTGGCCGATAAATGTGCTGTGCTGTTGCAAGCGGCAGACAAGCTGGATTTGCCGATCATAATTTCTGAACAATATTCAAAAGGCTTAGGGCCCACCATTCAAGAGCTTGAACACAAGCAAGCGATGATTTTTGATAAGCTTTCGTTTTCTGTGATGCGCAACGAAACTTTAAAAGCGCATTTCAAAAAGATGGAAGAATCTGGCTTTACACAAATCATTATCTGCGGCGTTGAGGCCCATGTGTGCGTGTTACAATCTGCTATCGATCTGCAAGATGCAGGGTTCAAAGTGTTTGTTGCCGCTGATGCTGTTTCGTCCCGCGAGAAAGATTCGATAGATCTGGCCCTCGTGCGCATGCGTAACGCGGGGGTAAATATTGTGAATGTTGAGATGGCAGTGTTTGAATTGGCGGGCAAAGCCGGCACGCCAGAATTTAAGGCGCTTTCAGCGCTGATAAAGTAAAGGTGATAAGTTGAACAAACTTGCTGCGTTTAATTGGGAAGACCCCCTCAATCTTGAAGCTTGGCTTTCAGACGAAGAAAAAATGATTCGTGATTCTGCGCGGGCATTTTCACTCGATAAATTACAGCCGCGCGTGAAATCGGCATTTCGTGAAGAGCGGTTTGACCGTGAGATTATGACAGAACTTGGTCAAATGGGTTTTCTGGGCATGATGACGGCAGAAGCCTTTGGCGGTTCTGGCCTTGGCTATGTGGCTTATGGGCTTGTGGCGCGCGAAGTTGAGCGTGTGGATTCAGGCTATCGTTCAGCGATGAGCGTGCAAAATTCATTGGTGATGCACCCCATTGAAGAATTTGGCAGCGAAGAACAAAAGCGAAAATATTTGCCCAAGCTTGCCACCGCAGAATTGATTGGATGTTTTGGATTAACCGAGCCTGATGCAGGATCCGACCCCGGCGCTATGACCACCAAAGCCCGCAAGGTTTCTGGCGGCTATATCTTGAACGGTGCCAAAATGTGGATCACCAATTCGCCCATTTCAGACTTGGCCATTGTGTGGGCCAAGGATGATGCGGGCGATATTCGTGGGTTTATTGTTGAACGCGGACACAAGGGTTTTTCCACGCCCGAAATAAAAGGTAAAGTTTCGCTTCGCGCTTCCATCACGGGTGAAATTGTTTTGGATAATGTTGAAGTTCCGGAAACTGCCTTGCTGCCACTCGCCAAGGGCTTGGGCGGGCCGTTTTCATGTTTGAACAAAGCACGCTTTGGCATTGCATGGGGTGTTATGGGCGCTGCTGAAGATTGTTGGCACCGGGCACGGCAATATACATTGGAACGCAAAATGTTTGGAAAGCCCCTAGCAGCGACGCAACTGATCCAGAAAAAATTGGCCGATATGCAAAC
>JANXRO010000096.1 GCA_025356765.1 Hyphomicrobiales bacterium
GTAAGGCGCTATGGTCTCGAAATTCTGCTCCAAATCCCAGGGGCAACCCGTAACCGGTTTGCGTAAAGCCTCCATAATGGTGCGCAGGGTGGCAATATCCCGAGGGTTCATTTTAGTGGGATCAGACACATCCATCATTCAATCTTTCATTCGCATAATATATATTATGGAATATTTTTTGTATAATAATATCTATGTTGGCTACGCGCTAAAGCTTAGCCCCATCAATCGTTTAGCCAACTGTCTTCATCTCCACTGTCATGCCATCATAGGCTGGCTCAACGAATTCAGGCAATTCACGCCGCAATGTCTCATAGTCGAGATCAATGTGCATATTGGTGATAATGGCGCGCTTGGGTTTGACATTAGCAATCACCTCCAACGTTTCTGCAAGCGAAAAATGGCTTGGGTGTTTGTTATATCGCAAGGCATCAATAATTAGCACATCAAGGCCCGAGATAGCCACCTTGGCTGCTTCCGGCAAACCATTCGCATCGGGCAGATAGGCCACATTGCCAAAGCGAAATCCCAACGCGTTTATATTGCCGTGGCGAACTTCAAAGGGCAGGCCGATGATGTCGGGCCCTGCTCCCGTTGCCTTCAACGGCTGCCCCGGCAACATCAAACCTAACTCCGCAGTCGCCGGATAATCTTGGCTATTGGTGAAACAATAGGCAAACCGATGTTGCAACATCGTTGAAGTGGCAAGATCAGCATAAACCGGAATGCGCTTTTTCTGCATCAAAAAGAACACGCGCAATTCATCGATGCCATGCGTGTGGTCAGCATGCTCATGGGTATACCAAACCGCATCGATTGTTGGCACACGCGCCACAAGCATCTGGTCACGCATGTCTGGCGATGTGTCGATCAACAAGCGCGTTGTACCAGCTGCGCTCGAATGTTCCACAAGGGCCGAACACCGCAATCTTCTGTTTTTCGGGTTGTCAGGGTCACACTTGCCCCAATCACCACCAATACGCGGAACGCCGCCAGATGAGCCGCAACCCAATATGGTTAATTTCATGCTCATGCAGATACCTTGAAAGACAAAGGCATTGGCACCTTATCGAACAACCTGAAGAAATTATCCGATGTGTGCTGCGCCATCACATCGCGTGACACGCCACGCACGTGGGCCAGCTGCTCAAGTGTTTTCACCACGAAGGAAGGTTCATTGTCTTTTCCACGATATGGAATGGGCGCTAAAAATGGCGCGTCTGTTTCAACCAACAACCGATCAATCGGCAAAGCCTTGGCAGCGGCGCGCAGATCCTCTGCATTTTTATAAGTCAAGATTCCTGAGAACGAAACATAAAGACCAAGATCCACGCCGCGCTCTGCCAGCCATTGCTGCGATGTAAAACAATGCAGAACAGCTTTAAATGCACCGCGTTTCATTTCTTCTTCCAACACGCGCGCGGTGTCGTCTTCGGCTTGGCGGGTGTGAATAACCAAGGGCAAACCAGTTTCGCGTGCCGCCGCAATGTGGTTGCGAAAACCTGTCATCTGCGCATCGCGCGGTGAAAGATCATAATGATAATCAAGCCCAGCCTCGCCCAAGCCCACGACCTTTGGATGGTCGGTCAGCCGCACAAGATCAGCAACTGTTACATCAAGTTCCTCATGCGCATTGTGTGGGTGCGTGCCCACCGTGCAAAAAACATTCTCATGCGCCTCAGCTAATGCCAGAAGCTTGGGAAAATGCTTCACCCGTGAGCTGATGGATAACACCAAGCCTACGCCAGCCCCATCGCAACGCTTCAAAACATCGGGCAGGTGGTCGGCCAACCCGTCATAATCCAAATGGCAATGGCTATCGACAATCAGGCTCATTGTGGCTTTGCCTCCCCCTCCTCCACAAACCGTGGAAAGATGGGCGTAGGAGCAGGCAACGCCCTGCCCGAAACCAATCGATCGGACATCGATGCGAATGTTCGGTTGCCTTCGGGTACGGCCAAATCATCCAACAACTTGGCAGCAGATTGCGGCATATAAGGCTGCACCAACAACCCTATCATGCGCAGGGTTTCGGCTGTCACATAAAGCACAGTTTCCATTTTGGCAGGGTCTGTTTTCTTTAAGGCCCAAGGTGCTTCGCCAGCAAAATAGCGGTTTGCTTCTGCTACAACTTTCCAAATCACATCCATCGCTTTGGAAATTGCAAATCCACCATGCTGAGCCCGAACATCCGCCAACATGCCGTCGGCCATCGTCAACATTGCTTTGTCGTTTTCAGAGAGCGTGCCACAAACCGGTACAACAGCGTTGCAGTTCTTATTGATCATCGACAACGATCTTTGCGCCAAATTGCCAAGGTCATTCGATAAATCCGCATTCATGCGGGCCACGATGGTTTCATGGGTAAAACTGCCGTCATTGCCATACGGCACTTCGCGCATGAAGAAATAGCGCACAGCATCCAACCCATATCGTTCAATCAAATCCTTGTGGCCAACCACATTGCCAGTGGATTTAGACATCTTCTCGCCCTTGTTGAACAAGAACCCATGAACAACAATATGCTTGGGCACAGGCAGATTGGCAGACATTAAAAAGGCCGGCCAATAAATCGCGTGAAAGCGCGTAATGTCTTTGCCAATCACATGGGCAGTAGCGGGCCAGAATTTGGCGCGAGGCGAAGTAAGATCAGGAAAACCAGTCGCGGTGATATAGTTGGTGAGCGCATCAACCCAAACATACATCACGTGTTTTGGGTCACCTGGAACGGCGATGCCCCAATCGAAGGTGGTGCGACTAATCGAAAAATCACGCAGACCGCGATTGATAAAGGCCAAAATCTCGGCGCGATATTGATCTGGAACGACAAAATCAGCATGTGCAGAAAAATAATCGAGCAGCTTTTGTTGATAGGCAGACAGCTTGAAGAAATAACTTTCCTCTTCAACCCATTCAACCAACGTGGAAGTTTTGATGGA
>JANXRO010000103.1 GCA_025356765.1 Hyphomicrobiales bacterium
CCACAGTTATTCCTCAGGGTTCAATTTTGCCGCAACGTCGTCGCTGAATTCTACATTGGTGAAAACATTTTGCACATCATCATCTTCTTCCAACGCATCAACAAGCTTCATCAATGTTTCGGCTTTTTCAAAATCATCCAAGGGTGCTGCAACAGTTGGCTTCCAGATTAATTTAACAGATTGGGCTTCACCAAATTTTGTGGCCAAGGCCGTTGAAACTTCACCGATGCTTTCAAAGGCGCAGATTATTGTGTGTTGGCCATCGGCTGTTGTATCATCAGCACCTGCATCAATTGCGGCTTCCATCATTTGGTCGGGCGTGGCTTTGGCCAGCGGATATATAATTTCGCCCACATGCGTAAACATGAAAGACACGGAACCTGTTTCGCCCATGCTGCCTGCATATTTTGCAAAGAATGAACGCACAACAGGTGCTGTTCTGGCGCGGTTATCCGTCAACGCTTCAATGATGATTGCAACGCCGCCGGGTCCATAACCTTCATAGCGAATGTTTTCATAACTATCGCTATCAGCGCCAGAGGCCTTTTTAATGGCGCGTTCAATGTTGTCTTTGGGCAGGTTTTCAGCCCGCGCATTTTGAATTGCAAGGCGTAGACGAGAATTGGAATCAGGGTCTGCCACGCCAGCTTTGGCGGCCACAGTAATTTCGCGCGCAAGCTTTGAGAAAATCTTGGAGCGCAGTTTATCTTGCTTGCCCTTGCGAAACATGATGTTTTTAAATTGTGAATGGCCAGCCATGGAAACCCCAAATAATTGGTTAATTTTCTTGCCCTTATAGACAGTCAAAATAGCTTCACACAAGCGTTGCAATTTAAGAGTTTTTTAGGGTTAAGACGGCACTGTAGCCATATTAAGTATGTTGTGTTCAGTGTTGGGAGTTGCGTATGAGTTTTCACATGGCTGAGATGGAATCTTTCTCGTTTGACGGCGAGACGATTGGTGCCGCTGGGGGAGTGGCGTTAAGAAAGGTTAAAAGTTTGGCTGATCAAGCGCCACAGGGGCGGCTTTTCGCTTCGATCGCAACGCTCACCGAAATGAGTGCTGCCACAACAGTTGCGCTTGAAAAAGGCGAATTGGAAAAAGCTACGCATGTTGCGCGCGCATTGGCCAATAAGGGCGAAAGCAAATTGCCGAGCTTCTTCCGGCGCAAAGCTTAAGTTACAAGCCTCGCAACTTTACAATCGGATAAATGGCATAGACTGCCACAGCAAAAAAGCTGAAGGCAGCCAATGCCATGGCGTTGGCCAGCGGTGGATTGGCCCGATTTTGCGGCCAAAGTTTTAGAAGAGCAAAACCCAAGCCCAGCCCCACAATGGCACCGCCTGCGTGGGCGAAAAAGTTTACATTGCTGCCCGCAGCATAAAATATCGGCACCAGTGACGGAATGAGAAATTGCATCGCTCTGGTGCGCATGGCCGATGCTTCGGGTGCCGGCAACCGGCCTGAAACCGCAAACAGTGCCGCCAAAATGCCCATCACGCCGCCTGAAGCGCCAACGCCCACCACGTCCTGCGCGCCAAATACAAGCGATGCAGCTTCGCCGCCCAAGGCTGTGATGGCAAACAGACCGAGCAGCCATTTCCAGCCTAACATGCGTTCAACCAGCGTTCCGGCCAATAACAGCACGAATGCATTCATCAGTATATGCAGCAAGCCAGCGTGCATCAATGGCGCTGTGAACATGCGCCAATATTCGCCAGCACCTTTCACGCGTATGCCAATGTCTCCGCCAAGATAAGCAAGGGTTCGAACACTGGGTTCAAAATTGGAATTCTTATCCACCGCAAAAATCAATTCGCACAGATAAACCAAAACAAAAATCGCAATCAGCCCTTGCGTTGCAAAGGCTCTTGGTGCGGCAAACAACGTGGGTCCAGGTTCTTCAAGCTGTGGTGCATCTGTCATGGTGGTGGCAATAGCTGCGAACAGGCTTTGATGCCAGAGCTTTCAACATTGCTGCTTTGAACAGTCGTTTTATTTCATACAAATAAGTATGGCTTCAACGATCAACTTGTCTGAATTGTAAGTGGCCAAAACGTGCTGTTCTCGTAACTCATGGTCAAGCCTTACGGCTGTGAGTGTTCACGAGAACACGTCATTTTATTTTGGAGAATACCATATGCTTCGTTTTTTTGTTTTCGTTTCTTGTGCGGCTTTATTTGCAGGCACATCAATGGCTGCAACAGTTGCTTGCAGCACATCGCCCGCAGCAAAGTTCAAGCCACAGGCTGAATTGATTGCAATGTTGAAAACCAAGGGCATCACTGTTTCAAAAATTAAAGTTGAAGGTGGTTGCTATGAAACCTATGCCAAAGATGAAAAAGGCAAAAAGGTAAATGCTGCCTATAACGCTGAAACATTTGAGATGCTTGATAATGCTGAAGGCGGCGAAGCACCTGTTGTGAAGAAAAAGTAAATTGAAATCTCCAGACGTGCCATCAACTTCAGCGCGGTTGCGCGTCTGGGATATTTTTATTCGCCTGTTTCATTGGAGCTTGGTTGCCACCATGCTTGGCGCATGGTTTTCATCCAGCATCAGAGGTGAGGCGCACCAGTGGATTGGTCTTGCTGCGGCAGGCCTTGTAGGCTTTCGTCTGATTTATGGATTGATCGGTTCGCGGTACGCTCGATTTAAACAATTTGTAAAAAGCCCGCTAACAATTTTTGGCTATGTCACTGCAAATATCGGCGGCAGTGAGCGGCGCTATCTCGGCCACAACCCTGCGGGTGGCGCCATGGTTATGCTTCTGCTTTTGGCTGTGTGTGCCATAGCCATAACCGGATATTTAATGACCACAGACGCGTATTATGGCGATGATTTTATGCAAGGGTTTCATTCGCTCTGCGCTTATGGAACGGTGGGTTTGGTTCTGCTGCATATTGGTGGCGTTGTGCTGGCAAGCGTGCGGCACAAAGAGAATCTTGTTGTCGCAATGATTACAGGTGAAAAACGTGAAGCCACGGGTAATGACGTGGCCTAGATCACCACATCGTAATGGTGGCTTGGGCCAAATTTCCGCCTAAGCGAATAGGTTCAATTTTCACTGCCAATCCGGTTCTGTCATCCGTTTCAACCGCCACACCGCACATACTGCCTTCACCATCAGCGGGCTTCATGCGTTCAACGGGAAGCTTGCGTAAAAACCGTTGCAAGGGTTCGGCCTTGTCCATGCCGATCACGCTGTCATAACAGCCACACATGCCAGCGTCTGTCATATAGGCTGTGCCATTGGCAAGAATGTGGTGGTCTGCCGTTGGTGTGTGGGTGTGGGTTCCCACAATAAGGCTTGCTCTACCATCAACAAAGTGGCCCATGGCCATTTTCTCAGATGATGCTTCGGCATGCATATCAATTAAAATGGCATCGCAATCACGGCCCAATTTGCAGGCTTCTAACTCGCGGTCAATGGCGGGGAAGGGATCGTCCAACACCGGCTCTATCATCACGCGGCCCATGGCGTTGACCACCAAAACACGTTGGCCTTTGGCGGTTTCCACCATGGCTGTGCCGCGGCCCGGGCAACCTTTTGGCCAGTTTACGGGGCGGATCATACGGTCTTCGCGCTCAATAAAAACCAAGGCTTCGCGTTGGTCGAATGAATGATTGCCTAAGGTTACAACATCGGCACCAAGCTCGCGCAGCCTTAAATAAATCTCTTCCGTAATGCCAAAGCCATGGGCGGCGTTTTCACCGTTGATCACAACCAAATCTGGCTGAACCCTTGCGCGCAATTCTGGCAGATATTTAAGCACTGCATCGCGGCCAGACTTGCCCACCACATCGCCTAAAAAAATCATCCGCATTTTATAAGTTCATTCTCTGTCAGCACATAGTCAAGCGGCTGGTCATAGTCGCCATGCAGAACGTGTTCAACCTGTTGGGCCGAATAGGCCGCACCAATGGCGATGACGGTTTTTTTGGCGCGTAATTTGGCCAGTGTGCGATCATAAAAGCCGCCGCCATAGCCCAAGCGATAGCCCTGCCGGTCAAATGATAACAGCGGCACAATCAACACATCTGGTTCAACAACGGGGCTGTCTTCACTGGGCCTGTCGATGTTCATCACATTTTTAATTGTGGGCTCGCCCGGCAGCCAACGCCTGAATTCCAGCGGCAGGCCTTCGGCCAAAACGATGGGCAGGCAAGTTGTCCAACCTTCGCCCGCAAGGCGGCCCAATAAGGGTCTTGTATCAATCTCTGATCGAAACGGAAAAAAGCCTGAAACAACAGTGTGGCCCGCGTGAAGAGCAACCGGAAAGCGTTGGCTGGCCAGCAGATTTGGTGCCGTTTCAGCAAGGGCAAGATGTGCCGCTTTGCGAACGGTCGTTGCTTGTTTTCTGGCAACAGCTTTTTGCTCAATCAAATTCATGGCAAAGGCTCTGCCACAAACTGGATTAGTTTGCCAGTGCTGCCAGTTCTTGGTTGTAGCGTTGCATGAAAGGTTGGGCGTGAACAAAGCGCGCGATCGGGCCGCTGATCCACCAGCACAGAACCGACACGACGATTGCGGCATAGCCGTCCACTGCATAATGCCAACCCAGATGCACCGATGTGACCAAGATTAAAGCGGCATAGACCGCGAAAAACCGGCCCCAGAATTTTGACACTTGGCGAAACGCCAGTGCAAACAAAATAGCTGAACCATTATGCATGGACGGGAAAGCTGAGATGCCCAAAGCATCAGCCTTGCCGATATAACCGTTCCACAGCAAGTCTTGGGTGTCCAACGACCAGATGGGAAGGCGCGTGTTCACATCACGCAGATAAGTCATCAAAGCAGCAAAGGGGTTTGGTTCAAGGCCAAGGTTGCCATAATAGACGGGGCCAGCGGATGAAAAATAAACCGCCAGCAAGCCGCCGCCAATCCACCAGATCAACATATATGAAAAGAAAAAGCGCGTGCGCAACACGCTGGCCTGCTTTTGAAATGCAAACCAAACCCATGATCCAAACAGCGCCACGAACCAAAAATCATAAGCGATGTTGGAGAGAAAAGTTATAATGTCATAACCCATCAGCGGCTGCAAAAGCACCCAAGGGTCAACGCCGCCATGCAGTGTGCGGTCCCACTGCATGAAGGTTTGATCCCATTTGAATGCATTGATGAACGGAATTTCGGGCTTCAATTCTATCATGGCTTTGTTGTAAAAAATCATCGCCACAAGAATGGGTATGCCGTTGATTAACGCGCCTGGTTTTTGAAAAATATTTTTAATGTCTTGAACCAAAGCTTTCGCAGGGCTTTCTGGCTTGATGATCAAAGCAAATTGAACAAGGCGCAAAACCAACGCTACAAGCAGGCCACAGGGAATAGAAAATGTTGCTAAATCAAGCAACACACCAAAAACTGGTGCCACATCATGGTGGGCTAGTTTGGAAAACAGAATTGCATTGGTGATCAGATAAAGCGCCGGCACGGTGAACATCAGCCATTGCGCGCCGAAACTTTTCGCAAATAATTTGGCGCGAAGCAAACTTCCCTTGCCGATGTTGATGGCTAAATCTGACATAGTTTTCCCTATCCTGCGGCCAGAATAGGGGGGCACTGTGTTAAAAAGCCTTAAAACCACGGTTAAAATTTGGTTAGATCAAGCAATTTTCGCTTTGGTTCTGGTCATTAAAAATATACACAGTGTACAGATGATTAACGCCGCAGCGATGAAAAACCCAGCACTGGGTGAAATAGCAACAGGGTTGGGATTTAAGAAATAATGGAAGGCTTGGCTGAAAAACAAGGTTCCCAGCATCATGGCCACATTCATAATGGATGAAATGCCGCCCTGCATTTCGCCTTGGGCATTGTCTGGCACATCTTTCGACATGATGGCCGTTAACATGGGGTGAACAAAACCTTCAGGCGCATGCACCAATAATATCACTAAAACGAACGTAAGACTTGAGGCAAAACCAAACAGCACAAGGCCAATGGCAGATGTTGCAAGCCCAACACATGCCACATTCCATTCACCAAAGCGTTT
>JANXRO010000110.1 GCA_025356765.1 Hyphomicrobiales bacterium
AACAATGGTATAGGGATCGCCAATCATGCGCAGGATCGATTTCAGCAGTTTTACCGCAACCGATCCAAGGTAAAGCGTTTTACGGCCAATCGTGGAGTCTAGCAGGATGGCCAGTCAGCTATCAAGATCAAGGTGAGCCCAGTTGAGTGTTTGAATTTCACCAAGCCGACCATCCGCGTAAAATCACGATTGTAAAAACCTTCCGCCCATTAGGTTAACTAATTTATCCAAGAAGCTTGAACAAGAGCAATACAAATCCTACAAAATTCAACCCGTATTTACTTGGAATTCATCTTACAAACCGACTGAATCGCATCAATATTAGTGCGGTATGGTGGATCATCAACCAAAGTCTCTTAACTCTTGCGTTAAAATTATTTCTGAAGCGCAGTTTGCAGTTGTTAAAAATGATTTGAGAATTGATGATGAAGTTATCGAATTAATAAAAATGCTTGCAAGAGCTGCCGCTCGGGAGGATTATCGTAAATCTAAGAAGGCTGAAACGTTATCACTGATTGAGGCAGACAGAGAATGAAATGCGCTGCAGTCTATGCAAGATTTTCATCAGAGTTGCAGCAAGAACGTTCGATTGATGATCAATTTGCAGTTTGTCGCAATTATGCGATGAAAAACAACTTAAACGTCGTCGCTACATTCGATGACCGTGCCCGATCTGGCTCGTCACTCTACGGACGCGATGGACTCATGGAGCTTCTAAGTGCAGCACGAGAAAAAAAATTTGAAGTAGTGATAGTTGAAGCTCTCGACCGTTTATCCCGGGATCAAGAAGATCTCGCCGGTATTTGGAAGCGATTAAATTTTCTGGACATCGAACTTCGTGCCATTCACGAAGGAGCTGCTGACAGCATTCAAATTGGCATACGTGGTTTGATGGGATCGCTGTTCTTGACTGATTTGGCCCACAAAGTGCGCCGTGGCTTACAGGGGGTCATCCGCGATGGGCGCAGTGCTGGTGGTTATGCATTTGGATACCGTCCTATCCTCGGTCGTCCGGGTGAACTTGAAATCGTGGAAGACGAAGCAACAGTCGTCCGGAGAATATTTAGTGATTACGTTTCGGGAAAAACACCAAGGCAGATCGCTCATGCTCTTAATAATGAGGGCATCCGTCCTCCTAAAGGAAAGAACTGGATCGCCTCGACAATAAATGGAAACAAGAAGCGTCATTACGGGCTGATCCTCAATGAACTCTACGTCGGCAAGTTGGTCTGGAATCGGGTGAAAATGGTGAAGGACCCCGACACAGGGAAGAGGGTTCCACGACCCAATCCACCAGAGGATTGGCACAGAGCAGATGCGTTACATCTTGCAATAGTTAAAAAAGAATTATTTGAGGCGGCACAAGAACGTAAATCTTCGCGCTCATTTGAAACCCCCGAGAGGCGTCGCAAAGCAAAGTTTCTCTTATCTGGGTTGCTGAAATGTGGCTGTTGCAGAGGCGGACTCGTAATGAAAGACCGCGATCACGGGAAGGTGAGGATTCACTGTTCAACGATGAAGGAAGCGGGGACGTGTTCAAATCGCAAAATATTTTACATGGACGAAATTGAAAAGTCGGTTCTTGCTGGTCTACAAAGCCACCTCCAAGCACCGCATTTACTGAAGGAATTTGTCGCCGCATATTTGGAGGAGAGACAAATACTTGCATTTGAAAAAACGAAACGTCGTAGCCAATCGGAAAGCCACTTGGATCAAGTTAAACGATCAATTGATCGACTTTGGGCAGATTATGAATACCAACGTGTTCCCGTCGATATTGCTGGTCCAAAATTATATGAATTGCAAGCTCAAAAAGTTTCCATAGAGGCTGAACTTGCAGAACTGCCGCAACCCGAAAAGTTAATTGAACTCCATCCAGCCGCTCTTTTACATTACGAGAAGGTTGTAACAGAACTACAAACAGTGTTTCAAGATGGAATAACGCCGGATACCGAGGACGCCGCTGAAAAAATAAGGAACTTGATTTCCCATATAGTTATCCATTCTACCGAAAAAGGATTAGATATTGAGTTGCATGGACGTTTAGCTAATATTCTGGGCCCAACCGACCTATTCCCCAACATGCGTATCGCTGCGTCGGGGAGTCTGATGGTGGCGAGAGAGGGAGTTGAACCCCCGACCCCAGGATTATGATTCCCGTGCTCTAACCAACTGAGCTACCTCGCCGAATGTTCGGCGGTATAGGGAGGTGGGCAGGCCAAAGTCAAGCGGCGGCTGCGCTGTCACTTTCTTCGTCTTCTTTGTCGGCCACAACGAAGGTACGCCACAAGGAAATCCACGCGAAATAAAGCGAAGAAAGACCAAAAAGCGCAAGCTCCAGCTTATACACCCAATCGGCATAGTTCGGAGCGCGGCTTGAGATGATCAGGCTCAGCGTCAGCGCGGCCCACAAAACGGTCATCGGGATGGTGATGTTGCGCCAATGGGTGACACGCAAAGGATGCACGAATTTAACCGGTACGAAGGTGAGAATGCTTAAAGCTATAACCGTGATTAGATTAACCAGCCAGCCCGTGTTGAATAAATAGAAATAGAGAACCACCACATTCCAGATTGCGGGAAAGCCAACGAAATAATAATCAAAGCTCTTCATGTTCACATTGGCGAAAGTGTAACAGGAAACCGCCATAATGAGCGCGCCGCAAATCAAGCTCCAGGTTTGCGTGGGTAAAAGTGCCGGAACCGGCACCATGTTAAACCAATAGACCATCAATGCAGGCACGGCCACATAGGTGAAAAAGTCGATCACCAGATCAAGCGATGAGCCATCAAAATTTGGCGTGTATTCTTTAACGCGGGCCCGTCTGGCCAAAGTACCATCAATTCCGTCGACAAAGAGTGCCAGGCCCAGCCACATGAAAGCTGCCACCGCGTCGTTCTTTAATACAGCCACCAGCGCGAGAAAACCCAATACAATTCCGCTGGTGGTAAAAGCGTGAACCGACCAGGCCATGCCCTTTTTAATTTCATGCTCGATATTTGGCTTCAAGTGCAACTTGGCCATTCAGGTCTCCAGCCTTGCACTATAGGAAGTCATGCCGAAAGCGCAACCGATGCGCTGCGGGCGAAAGTGACGCGTGGCCTTTTGAGCGCGATAAAGCCCCCGCCCAAAACGCGTTGGCCACTGCCCTGCCCGGCATAGAACACGGCAGCTTGCCCTGGCGATACGCCGAACTCGCCTTCTTCAATCATCAGGACCGCACCCTTACCCTGCGCATAGAGGGTGCCAGGAACAGGTGCGCGCGTGGAACGGATTCGCGCATAGATAGCTTGCGGCTCATCTGACAGGGGCACATCGCCCAGCCAATTTAAATCGCTGATGGCGATTTCGCTTTGCTTCAATGCCTCACGTGGGCCGACGATTACGCGGGCGTTCGCTGCATCCAGTTCCACCACAAAAAGCGGCGCACCGCCACCAATTCCAAGGCCTTTGCGCTGGCCGATGGTGAAATGAATGATGCCATCATGGTGGCCCAACACGTGGCCCCGCATATCTACAATCTCGCCAGCCTTGGCTGCATCAGGGCGCATTTTCAAAATCACATCCGCATAGTTGCCATCCGGCACGAAGCAAATGTCTTGACTGTCTGGTTTGTCAGCCACCATCAAACCCAACGCAGTGGCCACTGCGCGGGCCTCAGGCTTGGTAAGCAGGCCCAATGGAAAGCGCAGATAGTCCAACTGCTCTTGCGTGGTGGCGAAGAGGAAATAACTTTGATCACGCGCCGCATCCGCAGGCGTGAACATGTCGCGGTGGCCTGAGGAATCGCCGCGCAAACGGCTTTCAACATAATGCCCCGTGACTAATGCAGACGCATCCAGATCATGTGCCAGCGCCAATAGATCAGCGAACTTCACCGTTTGATTGCACCGCACGCAAGGGATTGGTGTTGCACCTTGCACATAGGCTTCGACAAATTCGTCGATCACACTTTCTTTGAAGCGCGATTCAAAATCCAACACGTAATGCGGAATATCCAAAGCCGCTGCCACGCGCCGCGCATCGTGAATATCTTGGCCAGCACAACAAGCACCTTTGCGCCGGATTGCTTCGCCATGATCATAGAGTTGCAGCGTGATGCCCACCACATCATAGCCGGCAATTTTCAACAGCGCCGCAACGACAGAGGAATCCACCCCACCCGACATGGCACAGACAACACGGTGCGAGGCAGGAGCACCAGGCACAGCCATGGCGCGGTGCACTTGCTCGGTGATGTGGGCGGGAACTTTCATGGGTGTCTTACACTCTTTTTCGATATTTGTTGCAAGCATGAGGCCATTACGCCCTCTTTGTGCCGAATTGAGGCACATCGCGCCCAACAATTTGCAATTTGTTTATATCCATTTAGGTCATTCTTAATGCTGGGCTGGCATGGTGGCCTTGTGCGGTTGGTGGCCCAGTTGGCCTCAGTTCCGCAAGGTCAGTTTGTGAGTATGCGTATATGAATGGTCAGTTGCGTCCACGCGTCAATTACGTCATCGGGCCCGATGGCAGCCCCTTGACGATCGCCGATCTACCGCCACCCGGCCAACATCGCTGGGTGATCCGCCGCAAGGCGGAAGTGGTGGCGGCCGTCAGAGGCGGCTTGCTCTCTCTGGAAGACGCCTGCACACGCTATACTTTAACCGTTGAGGAATACCTCGGCTGGCAGCGTTCCATCGAAAAGCATGGCCTCGCAGGATTGCGGACCACAAGAATCCAGCAATACCGCGCCAATTGAGCGCCCAAAGTTTCAAGGTTTCAGGCCGGGCCCAAGGGTTCGGCCTTTTGCATTTGGGATCAGAGGCTTGTAAAATAAATTCCTAGAATAGCAAAATAACTATTGACGGTGTACGGTCGACCAGCTATGTCCGCCCATACTCCACCATTGGGTTCAGAATTCCACACCCGCCCGCCAACAAGTCTTGCAAGCTCACGAAGACGACGTTGCGGCGAGAGCGAATTTTTACCTTGGTTTTTTGAATGCCTTTGGCTTGACGGCAGAACTGTTGAACGCCACTACTCTATTCCACTCAATGGAACCTTCGTCATTTACAAAATTTGTCGAAAATTCTTTGACCAACGAGTTGCATTTTTTGTCGAACGCCCTGCGATATGTCACACCGTGATCAGAAGAATGCGCTCCAATAGCGGCTGCAATTCTCAAATAGAATTCTGGCTCATTCGTCAAAAGATACCAAAATTTTTCTCCGGCAACGCGGTCAACAACCTGAGCCTTTTTCGGCTGGGCTTTTCGTCCATACCCATAACCAATGTACGGCAAGAATTGCTTTCCAAGTTTTTTTAGCCTTGCTTGGAGCGCGTCAAATTCTGAACTTTGCCCTTTGCTGCTCTGCGAATTAAAGATGTTCTTCCCAGATTTCACTGAAATGGCTGCATAGGTAGTGGAATCGGTAATCGCTATGTCAATGCCTGCCGCATCGCCCACAGTGACAACACGAATTCCGCCAGAATGCCCGGTTGATTCACTTGCCGCCCATCGTGCCAAAGGCTCAAAAAACTCATTTCCGAAAATGGTTTCGTCGGAACTGGACACAAAAGCTACCAGCATCTGCCGCAATAGCTCAAGGCCATCTCCGATTCCCAACGCTCGGTAAAGATAAGGGTTCTTGCTGAGTAGCTTTGTCAGCTTTAGCTTTTCTAACGTAGCAAATCGTTTGGCATATAAAATACTCAACAGCCGCCCGATTTCACTTTCGAGCGCAACTTGGTCAATCATTGGCAATTCCGCCACTCAGCGCAGACTTCCGCATGTTACGATGAACCGATGTTCCTCGCGTCCGCTTTACAAATACTTCGGAATTTCCCGCAGCCACAGAAATCAGCATATGCCCAATGGCCTTCCCAAGTGGTACGGGAACGGCATTACCACTTTGCCGATAGCAATCAGAAACCTTCCCTTGAAATTTCCAAGTGTCGGGGAACCCCTGAATGCGGGCA
>JANXRO010000111.1 GCA_025356765.1 Hyphomicrobiales bacterium
ATTTGCAGCATATAATCTGCGATATTTGAACTTCAGCGACATTTGCTCGAACATGGGCAAGGTTTTGCTGTGCACAGGATGAACATTGTGAACAATAATTTTATGCGGTCTGGCAATAATAACAACCGCAACAACAATAACCGCAATCGCAACAATAATAATAATCGCAATCGCAAATTTAGCAGCGGCGGCGGCAGCAACAATAGCGGCGGAAATTCGGCCAACAAAGTGTTTGACTCAAACGGCCCTGACGTAAAAGTGCGCGGCACTGCCCAGACAGTTGCTGAAAAATATATGCAGCTTGGCCGTGATGCCCAAAGCTCTGGCGACAATGTGGCGGCTGAAACCTATTATCAACACGCTGAACATTATTATCGGTTGTGGGCGGCAAACCAACCTGTTGGCCAATCTTTGATCATGTCAAAGAAATTTGGCGAAGAAGAATTCCAAGACGAAGAAGGCCAGCCGCAATCTGACGAACAAGGCGACGATGAATCCGCTGAACAACCCTTGGCGCAGGCCGAAGGTGTGCAAGCAGAGGCAACTGAGAATGGCGAACAGCAAGGCGAACAACGCCCGCCCCGCAATGACCGCAACCGTGAACGCTTTCGTCCACGTTGGCAAAATCGCCGTGACCAACAGCCCCAAGATGGCCAGAACAATGATGCGCCACAAACATTGGCCGAGGGCGCTGCCCCTGCAATCGAAAATGGTCAAAATGAACAGGTTCACGATGTGCCAGTTTCTGAAAGTGGCTGGGAAGCACCAAGCTTTCTGCAACGCCCAACGCCGATTGTAACCGAGGAAGCAGCGGCACCCGCGCCAGAGGTTGCTGAACGCAAGCCACGCCAACGCAAGCCACGGGCTGAAGTGGTTGTGGCACCGGCGCCTTCTTCAACAGAAGAATAAATCTACACTTGAATCTTTCTGAACCACCTCCCATTTCATGGGTTAAGTGGATGAAAATCTTCTGCCTTCGGGGGTTGATTTTCGGGCCAGAAGGAGACGACGATGGATTTTCAGAAATACACCGAACGGAGCCAAGGCTTCATTCAATCTGCCCAAAGCTTAGCATTGCGCGAGGGGCATCAACGATTTACGCCCGAACACGTTCTTAAAGTTTTATTGGATGATGAAGAAGGCTTGGCCGCAGGCTTAATTAAAGCTGCGGGCGGCGATTCCCGAATGGCCTTGTCCCAGACAGAAGCCACTTTGGCAAAAATGCCAAAAGTTTCAGGCGGTGGCGCTGGCCAAGTTTATTTATCGCCTGAAATGGCCCGCGTGTTTGAAGGGGCAACCAAACTTGCGGAAAAGGCGGGCGACTCTTATGTTACGGCTGAACGCCTGTTGCAGGCCTTGGCCGTTGAACCCTCAGACGCGCAGAAAATATTAAAAGTCTCTGGCGTTACAGCCCAGGGCCTGAACACTGCGATTAATGATATTCGCAAAGGCCGCACTGCTGATTCCGCATCAGCTGAACAAAGCTATGATGCGCTTAAAAAATATGCGCGCGACCTGACCGAGGCCGCAAAGGAAGGCAAGCTTGACCCGGTGATTGGGCGCGATGATGAAATTCGCCGCACCATTCAAGTTCTCTCTCGCCGCACCAAAAACAATCCCGTTTTGATTGGTGAACCCGGCGTGGGCAAAACTGCCATTGCGGAAGGTTTGGCGTTGCGCATTATCAAAGGCGATGTGCCTGAATCATTGCGCGATAAAAAACTTATGGCGCTGGATATGGGCGCTTTGATTGCGGGCGCTAAATTTCGTGGTGAATTTGAAGAGCGGTTAAAGGCCGTTCTTTCCGAAGTAACATCAGCCAATGGCGGCATCATTTTGTTCATTGATGAAATGCACACGCTGGTGGGCGCGGGCAAGGCCGATGGTGCCATGGATGCTTCCAACTTGCTCAAACCCGCTTTGGCGCGGGGCGAACTTCATTGCGTGGGTGCTACGACGCTTGATGAATATCGCAAACATGTGGAAAAAGATGCTGCTTTGGCGCGGCGCTTTCAACCCATTTTTGTCAACGAGCCCACGGTTGAAGACACCATTTCAATTCTG
>JANXRO010000134.1 GCA_025356765.1 Hyphomicrobiales bacterium
GGTCTGGCTCTGACGCCTTTAACAGCTTGTCATAGGGTGCGCGCATGCGCTCTAAAAATGAAATGATGCGCAGCAATTCATATTCAGTCATGTGCTTTCCGCCATTCAGTCGCGCTGGGTTTGTGAATTTCTTAATCACCCTTTACTTTAGCTTATTTTATCACTTTCTCAAAATGAGAAAATCGATAATCCCACCCACAGCGCGGCGCAGATAGTGTTGAAAAACTGGGCATTAAGAGGCAGTTTTAGGAAAACCTTTCAGGCCACAGCAATGGGAGTGAAAACTTGGCAGAACATATTTTCGGAATGCATCACATCGGTATTACGGTGCCAAATATTGAAGAGGGGATTGCCTTCTTCAAAGCGGTTTTCGGCGCAATTGAAGTGTTTCGCACAGGGCCTTTCGACGTTGATGAAGCCTTTATGCAACGCAGGCTAGGTGCTGGCCCACATACGCGCATTCGAGATTTAGCGTTTCTGCGCTGTGGCAAGGGGCCAAGCGTAGAATTATTTGAATACAGCGGCGAAGATAGCGCTGCCCACCCCAAGCGCGTGTCTGAGGTGGGTGGCATGCATTTGTGTTTCGAGGTCGAAGATGTTTTTGCTTCGGCCGAGCGTTTAAAGGCGCACGGCATTAAATTTCTGGAAGGCCCAAATGTTGCGGAGGACGGGCCGCTTGCTGGCTTCAAGTGGATCTATTTCGAAACGCCTTGGGGACAGATGTTGGAAATCGCCAGTTTCGATAAGCTGGGTTATGAAGCGACCACAAAAGAGCGCCTGTGGCGCGCCAAGTCGTCGTCGTAAAAGGAAGCAAAGCGATGAACTGGAATACTGTCAAAGGCCCGCGGATTGCATTTTTGGGCACCGGCGCGCAGGGTGCTTCCATCGCGGCAGATTTTGCTGCCGCTGGACTTGATGTCACCTTCATCGATCAGTGGCCCGAACATGTTGAGGCTATTCGCGCCAAGGGCATCACTGTTAATTTGCCCAAGCGCAAGTTCAACGTGAAAGTTCCCGCACTTCACCTGTGCCAAATTGCCGAAGTGAAGCAGCCATTCGACATCGTGTTCCTCGTCGTCAAAGCTTATGACACCAAATGGGCCTGTGAGTTGATCAAGCCTGTTTTGGCCGACGATGGTTTCATTGTTGGACTGCAAAATGGCATGACGCATGAAGATATTGCAATCATCGTAGGGCGTCAGCGCACGATTGGTGCCGTGATTGAAATTGCCTCAAATATGTGGGTGCCGGGAGAAACCAATCGCCAAAACGATGTTGATGAATCTTGGTTTGCGTTGGGAGCGTTGGATCTGCAACAGCAACCCCGTGTACAAGAAGTAGCAAAGTTGTTGCGCAATTCTGGCCGCGTTGAAGTGATGGACGACATCCGTTCCGCCAAATGGATGAAGCTTGTGGTCAATGCGGCAGAACTTATCCCATCATCAATTGTCAACTTACCGCTTTATGATGCCGCCAATGCGCCAGGCATGTTGGAAGTTATGCGCCTTGCAGGTTATGAAGCCATGCACGCCGCGTTGGAAGATGGGGCAAAGATTATCCCCATTATCGGCATGCCAGCCGTCACCACCAATCATCCCGAACGCTATGTGGACAAGATTTTTGAGGAAGTTCTAAAAACGTTTTCAAAGCCTGACACGCTCGTCACTTCACTGCAAGATTGGCGCAAAGGTCGTCGGGCCGAAGTGCGCGAAGTGAATGGTTGGGTTGTTGATATTCTCAAAGCTCATGGCCGTGCCGCGCCTATGAACCAACGTGTGGTCGACATCGCTTTTGAAATTGAACGTGGAGAGCGCGAGGCAAGGCCAGACAACGCGCAGGACTTAATCGCAACATTCAATGCAATCACAAAATTGCAATAATGTTTTTGATGGGTTGCACTGGTTAAACGGCACAGGCTGGGTTGAAATTCAAAACCAGCCGAAAGCACGGCAGGCTTTGCCATTTTGCGCAGGTGCAAAGTGAGTTGCTGTCAGTTTAGCAGGCAGGCCAGATGGTGGATTGGAGCAACGCACTGGCGCGTGATTGCGCTATGCCCAAATCTCGAACTGCACTCATGTGGTTGCACGATCTGAGCAAATCAATGGAAGTTGCAGTGCCACCTTTTATCAGATGCTGAGAGAAATTCGTGGCTTGTTGAACGAATGGCAAAGTTTCATTTTCGCCATAGGCGATTGCAATTTTGGGTGCGGAAGAATGGTGCTGCCGCAGTGGTGAAAAATCTCGCACTTCCTCATTCGTCAATGCAATGAGAGATTTCAGGAAAGAATTTTGCAGTGGTTCAAGATCATAGACACCGCTCAACAGCAGTGCGGCACTGGGAATAACATCGTG
>JANXRO010000135.1 GCA_025356765.1 Hyphomicrobiales bacterium
CGGTAATAGGGCGACGCATCAGCGCCTGACCCCGCCACCCACTGCCAGCTGGCTGAGTTCGACGCGATATCAGCATCTACCAATGTATCCCAAAACCAACGCTCGCCCTCTTGCCATGGAATAAGCAGGTCTTTGATCAAGAATGATGCGGTGATCATACGCACACGGTTGTGCATAAGCCCTGTGTGCCAAAGTTCGCGCATGCCGGCATCCACAATAGGAAAGCCGGTTTGGCCGCGCTGCCACTTGGCCAAGCCTGCATCATCGTGTTGCCACGGAAAATTCGCAAATTCTTTTTTGAACGGTTGTTCCGGAAAATCGGGCCAATGATGCAGCAGTTGATAAGAAAATTCGCGCCATAAAATTTCTTTGAGAAATTTTTCGCCATTGTTATCCAGCGCGCCATTCGCCTTTGCCATGGCACCTCTTGTAGTGTGCCACACTTGGTGGGGTGAGATTTCACCCCAATGAAGATGGGGCGAAAGCCGCGATGTGAATTTTTTATCAGGCCTGTCGCGGCCTTCAGAATAATTATTCAAGCCTTCATCAATAAAGTGATGCAAAAGTTTTTGTGCGCTCTGTTCTCCGGGTTGCCAATCGTCCGCCAAACCTTGTGCCCAATTGGGCTTGGTGGGCAACAGGTTCCAATCATCAAGCGCGTCTGATTTCAAATTATGAGATGCAAATTCAATTTTTGGCACGGGTTTGGCCGCGCGTGGTTCGCCTTTGCCAAAACAGGCCCGCGCGAAAGGGGTGTAGACTTTGTATGGCTCGCCCGAACCATTGCGAATGGATTCAGGTTCATGCAGCAAAAAGCCCCCATGGCGATGGCATTCAATGCCGAGTTCATCACAGATGGTTTTGACCCGTTGTTCAAGTGCTCCCGACCATGGCGCATAATCGCGTGTGAAATAGAGGGCTTCAGCGCCGCTCAATTTTAAAAGATCGCGCAAAACCTCATCGGCCTTTCCACGCCGCAAAATCAATGGCACTTTGGTTTTAAAGTCACTGAGTGATTGGTGCAGCCACCAGCGCGAGGCACCGCCCCATTTCCATTCGCCGGGCGTTTCATCATCTAAAATGAAAAGCGGAATAACCGGGCCTTTGGCGGCGGCTGCGGTTAATGCTGAATGATCGGACAAACGCAAGTCTTGCCTGAACCACATTAAAACTGGCGTTTGCATGTCATCTCCTTTAACTCTCGAAACGTATACGCTGCATGACAAAACAAGATCAATCTCTCGTCCTTATTGTGGGCGATCAACTCAGCCATTCACTGCCTTCGCTGAAACAGGCTGATCCAACACGCGATGTGGTTTTTATGGCTGAAGTTTGGCCCGAAGCCAGCAACGTTCGCCACCATATCAAAAAAGTTGTGTTGGTGTTTTCCGCCATGCGCCACTTTGCCGAAGAATTGCGCAATGCGGGCTGGAATGTTGATTATGTGAAGCTTGATGATGTGGCCAACACGCAATCTCTCACAACAGAAGTTGCCCGCGCACAAAAGCGGCACAGCATAAACCATGTGGTGATGACAGAGCCCAGCGAATGGCGTGTGCGCGAAGCATTATCCCACATAGAACACCTTGAAGACACGCGCTTCATCTGCACTCACGCCAGCTTTAATCTTTGGGCCAAAGAGCGGCGCGAATTGCGCATGGAATATTTTTATCGCGATATGCGCAGGCAAACCGGCCTGTTGATGAATGGTGATGAGCCTGAAGGTGGCAAATGGAATTTTGATTCTGAAAACCGCAAGCCCGCAAAAACCACTGAAGTTTTTAAGGCTCCGCTACACTTTACGCCCGATACCATAACGCAAGATGTAATCACGTTGGTTGAGAAGCGTTTCTCAAATCATTTCGGAACGCTGCGTCCATTCTGGTTTGCTGTAACGCACGCGCAAGCACAACAAGCCTTTCAGCTTTTTCTTGATCATGGTTTGGCGCGTTTTGGTGAAACCCAAGATGCCATGCTTGAAGGTGAATATTTTCTCAACCATGCGATGATATCGGCCTATATCAATTTAGGCTTACTTGATCCGTTGCATGTTTGCCGCGCCGTTGAGAAATGTTACCGCGAAAATAAAGTGCCGTTGTCATCGGCTGAAGGTTTTATTCGGCAGATCATCGGCTGGCGCGAATATGTGCGCGGGCTTTATTGGTTGAAAATGCCAGACTATGCGAAGGTGAATGCGCTGGAAGCCAAACGCCCTTTGCCGGACCTTTATTGGTCAGCTGAGACAAAAATGAATTGCATGCACCAAGCCATCAAGCAAACGCGTGATGAGGCCTATGCCCACCACATACAGCGATTGATGATCACTGGAAATTTTGCTCTTCTGGCCGGGCTTGATCCATTCCA
>JANXRO010000192.1 GCA_025356765.1 Hyphomicrobiales bacterium
TGCCATTGATATTTACCGCCTGGGCGACACACCTGAGGGTGATAAAGCTTGCAAAGCATTGTTTGGTTTCTCGATCTTCTGGTTGTTTGCATTGTTTGCACTTATTTTGGCTGAAAAGCTGATCGGCATTCCAGCTTATCACTGGGTGTTGGCATGAAAGACAGGCCTGTGGCTTTTTCGCCTGCCGATATGAAGCGGCGCAAAATGCGCGCTGTTGTAACCGCGTTGATTTTGGCGGGGCTTGTTGTTTTATTTTTTGTAACAACGATTTATAAAATCAAACAGGGCCTTCATTGATGAAGTTCGCCCAACCCAATAAAAAGCAAAACACGCGCGTGGCAATTATTGCTGCAGCTGGTGTGTGTTTGATGGTGGGTGGGGCTTATGCGGCCGTTCCTTTTTATAAAGCCTTCTGCCAAGCCACCGGATTTGGCGGCACAACGCAGCGCGCGTTAAAGGCGCCAGACAAGGCCAGTGAAAAAACCATCACCATTCGTTTTGATGCAAATAGCTCTTCAGATCTTGGTTGGAGTTTTCAGCCGCGCCAAACCCAAATGGTTGTAAAAATTGGCGAGCAAAACATTGCCTATTATGATGCCAAGAACATTGGCAACCACGAAGGCACGGGCAGCGCTGTTTACAATGTAACGCCACCAACGGCCGGGCAGTTTTTTGATAAGATACAGTGTTTTTGTTTTACCAAACACACGTTGAAGCCCGGTGAGACTGCTGAATTTCCAGTTACATTTTTTGTTGATCCCGCCATTTTGGATGATGCTGATGGCAAGGGCATTCAAGAAATAACGTTATCTTATACGTTTTATCCTGCTGATGCGCCAAAGGTGGCGGATAAGCAGGCCAAGCTGAATTGAGAATTTGAGGAGCACACCATGGCTGACGGACATAGCAAAAATCATGATTATCACTTGGTCAATCCAAGTCCTTGGCCCGTTGTAGGTGCTGTTTCAGCTTTCATCACAGCGGTTGGTGCGGTGACGTGGATGCATGGTGCGCCACCCTATGCCTTGATTATTGGTTTTGCATTGGTGCTTTACACCATGTTCATGTGGTGGGCTGACGTGATCAAGGAAGCCAACGCTGGCGACCACACACAGGTTGTGGCGTTGCATTTGCGTTATGGTATGTTGATGTTCATCGCCTCTGAAGTGATGTTCTTCGTGGCTTGGTTCTGGGCATTTTTTGATGCTTCGCTGTTTGCGGGTGAAGCCAAGCTTGCATCACGCGTGTTGGCCACGGGCGGCATTTGGCCGCCTAAGGGCACCACCGTGTTTGATGCTTTTCATCTACCGTTGCTGAACACTTTAATTTTGCTCACATCCGGCACAACCGTTACTTGGGCGCATCATGCTTTGCTTCATGGGGACCGCAAAGGATTGGAACGTGGGCTGGCGTTGACCATTGTTCTTGGCCTCATTTTCACTTGCGTGCAGGCTTACGAATATAGCCATGCCATGTTTGCATTTTCAAATGCTAGCGGCGGCAATATTTACGGTTCAACCTTTTTCATGGCCACGGGCTTTCATGGTTTCCATGTGATCATCGGCACAATCTTTTTGATTGTGTGCTGGTTCCGCGCACGGGCTGGAGCATTTACACCTACGCAACATTTTGGCTTTGAAGCGGCTGCTTGGTATTGGCACTTTGTGGACGTGGTGTGGTTGTTCTTGTTCGTGTGCATTTATGTGTGGGGCAACCACGGCGGCGTGATGCCGCTTGAATGAGTGAAAACTATTATCCCGATTTCTCGCCATTCCAAACTGGCATGATGGGCAAGTGCCCGCGCTGTGGGCGCGGGCGATTGTTCAATGGTTATTTAAGTTTGGCGTCGTCTTGCACCAACTGTAAAATGAATTTTGATTTTGCCGATGCGGGTGATGGCGCAACATGGTTTGTGATGTTGTTCGCTTGTGTGTTTGGCGTGGGCAGCATTGTGGGCTTTGAGCTGGCCTATGAGCCACCAATTTGGGTGATGGTTTTGATCGGCTTAGTGTTGATTGTGATTATTCCCATGTTGATGCTGCGCCCCATGAAGGGGCTGATGATTGCGCAACAATGGCGCATGAATGCCCATGAAGGACGCATCGAGAAATGACACGTCGAGTGTGGCCGGTGTTGGTTGCAACACTTGTTGGCCTTGCTATTTTGTGTTCCTTAGGCTTTTGGCAAGTGCAGCGCCTGGGACAAAAACAGGTTTTGATTGCGGCCTTGCAGACCCGCATGAATGAAGCGCCCGTGCCTTTGGCCTATGCTTTAAAGCGGGTGAGCGCAGGCGAAGATGTTGAATACCTCAAAGTGACAGCCAGCGGCGCATTGGATCTGACGCACATATTGAAAAAGCAATCATCGTTCAAAGGCATGCCCGCTTGGGAGGCCATTGCTCCCTTCATAGCCAGTGATGGCAGCACAGTTTTGGTTGATTTAGGCGTGGCTACAGCAACGCCAGCACCTATAAGCCAGTTGAACGGCATTGTTCGATTGCACAACAAAGGCAAGGGTTATTTTGATAATGACAACAGTGCTGCAAACAATGAATGGTTTTGGTGGGATGTGCCAGCGATGCAGAAGGCCGCAGGCTTTTCCGGTCCCTTGATGATTGTTCAATCGTTGCAAAGTGGCTCGGGCTTTGAAGCCGCTGAAGCAAAAGTTGAACTTGCCAATAATCATTTGGGTTATGCCATCACGTGGTTTGGTTTGGCCTTGGCACTGGTTGGGGTTTCTGGCGCGTTTATGTTGAGAAAGCCTAATGCTTGAAAGGATAACATTGCCGCGCTAGAGCGATTGTGGTTGCTGTTTTCAACAAGGGATCATTGTTTTGAAATTCATTTCCACGCGAGGCCAAGCGCCTAAACTTTCATTCGAAGGGGCCATGCTCTCTGGGCTGGCGCGTGATGGTGGGCTTTATGTGCCAGAGACAATTCCGAAATTTACCAAAGCTGAAATGATCGCATTGCGGGGGCGGCCTTATCACGATGTGGCCTTTGCCGTGTGCAGCAAATTTACCGTGGGTTCAATTCCGGCCCGTGAATTAAAGCGGATGATTGCTGAAGCCTATGCCACGTTTGATCATCCGGCTGTGTTGCCGTTAAAGCAACTTGAGGCCAACCAGTTTTTGCTTGAACTTTTTCATGGGCCAACGTTGGCGTTTAAAGATGTGGCCATGCAGCTTTTATCACGCATGATGGACTGGAGTTTGGCCAGACATAACCGCCGCGCCGTTATTGTGGGTGCCACTTCTGGCGACACTGGTGGCGCTGCTGTTTCGGCTTTTGAACACAGCCAAAACGCCACGCTTTTTATCTTGCATCCGCATGGCCGCGTGTCTGATGTGCAACGACGGCAGATGACAACGGTGAAAAGCAAATCTATTTTCAACATTGCGGTTGAAGGCAATTTTGATGATTGTCAGGCCATTGTGAAAGCGCTGTTCAATGATTTGGCGTTTCGTGATGGCGTTGGTTTGGCGGGGGTTAACTCCATCAACTGGGGCCGCATCATGGCCCAGATCGTTTATTATTTTTATGCTGGGCTGGCCTTGGGTGCGCCTGATCGTGAAATAAGTTTCTGTGTGCCATCGGCAAATTTTGGCAATATGTTTGCGGGCCTTGTTGCAAAACGCATGGGCCTTAGCGTCGACAAGTTCATCGTTGCCACCAACAGCAATGACATTTTAGACCGCACATTGAAAACTGGCCGATATGAAGTGACGGGCGTTCACCCCACCATAAGCCCTTCGATGGATATTCAAGTTTCCAGCAATTTTGAACGTTTGGTTTATTTGGCCAACAAGCGAGATACGTCAGCGGTTCGCGCGGCCATGGGCAGTTTGGCACAATCAGGTTCGTTCACTTTAAAGTCGCCAGCACTGAAGGCTATTTGCAGCGAATTTGATTCCGGTGCCACTTCTGAAGTTGAAACATCAGCCATGATGGCAAAAGCGTGGGCCGGAATGGGTGAGTTGCTCGACCCGCATAGCGCCGTGGGTCTTCATGTTGCTTTGCAGCATAAATTAAAATCGCCTTTGATTACATTGGCTACAGCGCATCCAGCGAAATTTCCTGACGCGGTGCACAATGCCACGGGCCAAAATGCTCGTTTACCCTCTCGACTATCTCACTTGCTCACCGCGCCAGAAAGTTTCACTATAGTGCCCAACAGCGTTGCAGCCGTGAAAGAGTTTATTCTTTCCAACGACAAGCGTTGACTGGGAGTTTGTATGTCGGTTGAAATTACCAAGCTGAAAAACGGCTTGCATGTTCTTACACATAACATGCCACATCTTGAATCTGTGGCCCTTGGTATTTGGGTAAAAGCGGGTGCGCGTGATGAAATGGCCCACGAAAATGGCGTGGCGCATTTTTTAGAACATATGGCTTTCAAAGGCACCAAGCGGCGTTCAGCCCAAGACATTGCCGAAGAAATTGAAAGTGCTGGTGGTGAGATCAATGCCGCCACCGGCATGGAAACCACCACCTATTATGCACGCACCTTGAAAGCTGATTGGCCTTTGGCCATGGACATTCTGGCTGATATTTTCACATCGTCTACGCTTGAAGAATCTGAAATGGAGCGTGAAAGAGATGTGATCTTGCAAGAAATTGCAGCCGCCAAAGACCAACCTGATGATTTGGTTTTTGAATTGGCGCAAACCGCGAGCTATGGCTCGCACCCTTTGGGCAGGTCTATTCTGGGCACCGAAGATTTGGTTAAATCGATGACGCGTGAGCAAATGCTGGGCTGGCGTGAGCGGAATTATTGGGCGTCACGCATGGTGGTGTGTGCAACCGGCAATGTTGACCACAAGGCTTTTGCAGAAGAAGCCGAAAAACATTTTGGCAAAATTCCGCAAGGCCATTTGCCCCAACGTCAACCGCCAAACTTTGGCGCTGAGGCAATGACGGAACAAAAGCCTTTAGACCAAACCCACTTGGTTGTTTCTTTTCCGGCACCGCATTACCGCGACCCACGAGTTTATCAATTGCAAGTTTTGGCAAGCATTTTGGGGGGCGGCATGTCTTCCAGGCTGTTTCAAGAGGTGCGTGAAAAACGCGGGCTTTGCTATAGCGTGTTTGCCTTTGGCACAACCTATGAAGACACGGGCCAACTTGGCGTTTATGCAGCAACATCGCCCGACCACACACCGGCCCTGATTGAAGTGACAGCCAATGTGATGATGTCGATGATGGGTGAGATTACGCCCAAAGAAATTGAACGCGCCAAGGCGCAGCTGAAAACATCGATCGTGATGAATTTGGAAAGTGCGTCTTCACGCGCAGATCAAATTGCCCGGCAGTTTTTGGCATTCGGTGAAGTGCCTGATATGGCCACATTGATAGCCAAGATTGAGGCGGTTACCATTGAACAGGTTCGAGCCCTCGCTGGCGATATTTTTGGCAAAGGTGTTCCTTCTATGAGCGCTGTTGGCCAACTTTCTTCGCTGGAAAGCCATGCGGCCTTGGCCTCTCGTTTTCAGATAAAGTGAACGTGCTTAAACTGTTTCAAAAGATTGCCAGTTATCAGAATGTTGAAGGCAATTTGGTGACGTTGCGTGCACCCCAGCCTGATGATTTTGAACAATGGTGCGATGTGCGCCAGAAAAGCCGCGAGTTTTTGGAAAAGTGGGAACCTACCTGGCAACCCGATGAATTTTCCAAATTTGCGTTTCGCGAGCGCGTGCGAATCTATCGGGCCCGTGCGCGCGATGATGTGGCCTATGCGTATTTTTTGTTTGAAAAGCAGCAGGGGCAGTTGGTGGGCGGCCTGACACTGAGCCACATTCGACGGGGCGTTTCACAGGCAGCAACACTGGGTTATTGGATGGGCCAGAACTTCACGCGGCGCGGCTATATGACCGATGCGATTGACGCCTTGACGAGCGTTGCTGGCACACGGTTTGGCTTGCACCGAATTGAAGCGGCCTGTTTGCCGCATAATGAAGCTTCGCGAAATTTGCTTGCCAAATGTGGCTTTGAACAAGAAGGTTATGCAAAATCATACGTGAAAATTGCTGGCCAATGGGAAGACCATGTGCTTTTTGCCAAGTTGACAAATGTGAACTGACAATCGCCTTCAACTTGCCAGACCGCTAGATTGTACAAATGATTCGTTTGCTGGGAAACGCTCGAACACTGTTGTTGGTATTGCTGGTCTTTCTGGCAGCGCCGGGTGTTGGGTTGGCGGGCATTTTAGATGTTGATCAAAACAGCAATGAAGTGAATCTTGCGGCCTATCGCGAACCAATTGCAGCACAACGCGCCAATATTAATGTGCAGGGGCCAACAGATCCTACCCTTGCCACTTTAAACGCAGTAGGCCCCGGGCCCACCTATTATTGGTCACTATTTTCATTTCATAACACAACTGATCAGCCATTGAATTTTTCTCTGGTTCTTGCACCGCAGCGCTTTGCCGGATCAGGCTTTTTGCCGGCAAAAAATGTTGGTCAATCGGCTTTGGGCGCGGTGTTGACTAAAACTTCTGCTGCCATCGTGCTTGATGTTGACGGATCGGTTAGAAGTTTAAACTTTTCAGTGGCCAGCAAAGAGACAGTGAATATTGCTGTGGAAAGCTTGGACGGCACGTTAAACGCGACGCTGTTGCAAAAAGCAGCGTGGCAAAAATCGCGCAGCGAAGTAGCATTTTTTCAGGGGCTAATTCTCGGCATTGCGTTGATTGTAACGCTGGGAATTCTCGCTTGTTATGGCTTTCGACCAAGTCTTGCCATTTTGGCAGGATGGGTTTTTAGTTTGGCATCATTTCTCTTCATCGTTTTTGATATTGGATTTGACGCAGGAATTTTGAGCGGTCTGTCCTCGGGCATGACGCGTGTGATTTTAGAAAGTGCAATGACTGGCAGCCTTGCTTTGTGTGCGGTGTGCTTTTTGGGTGTTGACCCTAAGCGTTCTCTGTTTGGCATGGGGCTTTTGGCAGTTCCATTTTTGGCCCTTGCCAATGTAACCTATGGTTTGGTGGAGCCTAACATTGCAACAGGTCTGTCGCGGGGTGGTTTTGCTTTGGTTGGCACTGCGGGAGCCCTTCGCACGTGGTGGCAGCGCGGCAAAAATGCAAATCTGATTGACCCCACTTTGGTTTTTTGGTCGCCGCTTTTGGTGTGGATTGTTTTTGCGGGCATTATTGCGAATATGCCAAATCGCAGTGAGGTGTTGGCGCCATTTTTAGAGGCGTCATTGGCCGCCGTTTTGGTGGCATTGGCTGTGGCGCTTTTGCGCTTCATGTTCACTCAAGGTCTGATTTCCAAACCATTTATAACCGATGCAAACCGCCGCAGCTTGGCGCTGGCCAGCGGGGGCCATGTTTTATGGGAGTGGCATCCAGCAACGGCAATTTTGAACACGGGCGAAGAACTGGCGGTTGATCTGGGTTACACGAACAAACCCCTATTTCGTGATCTTGTGCATCCCTTGGATTTGAAGGGTTATGAAAAATTGGCACAGCGGATTGATTTTCATGGCGGCGATATTGTTGAAATGGAATTGCGTCTGAAAGACGTTGACGGAAGTTATCGTTGGTTTGGCTTGCAAGCCCGCGCTTTGCTTGGGTCAAATAGAACTGTTGAACGTTGTATTGGAACGCTGACTGATATTAGCAAATTGAAACAGGCCGAAGAGCGAATGTCGGTTGGCGCTTTAGAAGATGTGGTCACCGGCCTGCCCAACAAGGCCTTGTTGGTTGAGAGATTGACGCGGGACTCTGGCAAGGCAGGCGCATCGCCTTTGCGCGTGGTGCTGGTTGATCTTGATCGCTTTAAAGTGATCAACGATGGCTTAGGACAAGAGCAAGGCGATAAGATTTTAAAAATTATTGGTTTTCGCCTGAATGAATTGACGGATGCTGATGAAACCGTTGCAAGATTATCGGGGGGGCAATTTGCTTTGTTGTGTGCCGAGCGGATTGATCGAGGAGATTTTTCAGAATTCAGCAAGGCTCTGCAAGATTGTGTTGCCGCACCCGTTACACTGGGTGCCCAGCATATTGTTATGACGGCCAGCATTGGTGTTTCCATGCCCAGCAATAGCAGCCATAAACCGCAAGACCTGATTGATCAAGCCAATGTTGCCATGTTGGAAGCGCGCAGCGATGGCGGTGGCCGTGCTGTGGTTTATCACGGTGATATGGTGGATGATCGGGCAAGGTTGCTTTCGTTGGAAATCGATCTGCGCCGCGCCTTGGCACAAAATGAAATTGAAGTTTATTTCCAGCCGATTGTTTATTTGGCTACTTTAGAGATTGCTGGCTTTGAAGCTTTGGCGCGCTGGCGGCACCCTAAGCTTGGGTTGCTTACACCTTCTGAGTTTATTGAGATTGCTGAAACCACTGGCATGATTGGCGAGATTGGCCATTTTATTTTGGCGGGTGCGGCGCGTCAGCTTGGTATTTGGCAACGGGTGATGATGCGGGGCCGGGCATTTTTTGTGTCGGTTAACGTTTCAGCTGTGCAATTGATGGGGCAAGATTTGCTGCGCCAAGTCAAAGCAATATTGGACCGTGAGGTTTTACAGCCCGGCACGTTGAAAATTGAAATTACAGAAACAGTGATTATGCGTCAGCCGGAAAGGGCAGCAAAAATTTTGCAACAATTGCAAGCCTTGGGCGTTGGCTTGGCCTGCGATGATTTTGGAACGGGCTTTTCCAGCCTTGCTTCCCTGCGAGACTTTCCCTTTGATACATTGAAGATTGACAGGTCTTTCATCCGGCCCGAAAACTTTGATGAGCGCAATGAAAAGATCATCACATCCATCACCAGTTTGGCAAACAGCTTGGGCATGGGCGTGGTAGCCGAGGGCATTGAAAGCCAGACGCAGATTGATCGCTTGGCGGCCTTGGGCTGTGAGTTGGGGCAAGGTTATTTGCTAGGCTTTCCTGAAACAGCACTGGCCGCTAGTGAGCGCTTGGCACTGATGAAACAAAACGGGCCAGCCAACGCTGCGCGACAGGGACTGGAAGAGGCACTCAGCCTCTATGCTTTCAAACCCACGTATTCGCGCCCGCTTGATGATTTTTATGATGTGTTTGAACACCCCACACCGGAAGAGCTTCCTTCCATATTCCTGGTGCCGCAAAAGGTGAAGCGTGCGGCACCCATTAAAAAAGCCCCAAAGAAAATGAAGGCCAAAAAGCGCAGGTGAGCTTGTTGGCATTCACAAATCTATTTTTTAATTCCAGCCAATTGCATCATCATGGTGACAAGCCTTGGCACAAAGCGTTCGCCAAAGCCCAGTGTTTCGGCCAGCACATAAGTTTGGTGCACTTGTTCTGCCATGAATGACGCCACGGGCAATTGCTCTGTCATGTTGGTGTAATAGCGCAGGTCTTTGCGGGCATTGCGGATGGCGAATTTGGCGTGGCTGTCATCATCGCTCAAGGGTACATTAATCAGGCGGCCAAACATGGCAGAGGCAGCGCCCCCACCCATGATCACTTCTCGCAAGGCTTCCATATTGATGCCCGCTTTGGCAGCAACGGTTATAGCTTCGGCGGCAATGGCGGCATGGCCCAATGATAAAAAGTTGTTTATCAGTTTCATTTGGTGTGCTGTTCCAACAGCGCCTGTGGGCACAATCAAATCAGCAAAGCAGCTGAGAACGGGTTTGATTTTTTCAATGATCACGGCATCTCCGCCCACCATAAGCCCAAGCTTTCCGGCCTCAGCTTCTTTGGGCGTGCGCGTCATCGGTGTATCAACAAATGTAATGCCTTTGGCCTGTGCTGCCGCAGCAATTTTAAGAGTTGAATGTGGTTCAGCGGTTGAACAATCTGCTATGATTAAACCTTTTGGCGCATGAGCCAAAACCTCAGCCATAATGGCTTCAACTTGCGGCGAGCCTGTCACAACCAAGATAAGAAGATCAGACGTTATGGCAATGTCTTTCACACTGGGGCTTTCATGGGCACCCAAGGTTTTTAAACTTTCTATGGGCCCGCGATTGGTGTGGGCCAAAACATTGAGTTTGAAGCCTTTGGCCAAAATATTTTTGCCAATGCCGTGGCCCATAAGGCCCACGCCGATTAACCCGACTGTTTGAATTGCCATTATTTTACCTCTGCTGAAAAAGATTGAAAAATATCGTGTTCCATAAACATTGTAAGATCTTCTGTGTCGGTGATGAAACCCAGCTTTTTATAAAATGCTTCAGGGTTTTTGTTCAGCGTTGTTACATCCAATCGCATATAGTTTGCACCTTGTTTTGCAGCGGCGCGGGCTGTTGCCTTCAGCAATCCTTGGCCAATTTTTTTGCCACGCAAATGTTCCATGACAAAAAGATCACACACATAACAGCCTTTAAGGCCGCGCCAGCTTGAATAAAAATCAAACCACAAACATGCTCCGCATAAAAGGCCTGCATTATCGGCCACGATCACATGCACTTGGCCTTTCCAGCTGCGCAAAATCTCGCCTGTGATGGCGGGTTGGGCTACAAGTTTCAAATCCTTCGGCAATTGTTTGACCATGGTGGCAACGGCATCTTCCTGGCCATCGCGCATCAGTTTATAGCCCACACTCATAGCATCTGCCTGTCATTGCCGCCTGTTGATTTGATTGATAAGACTGCATGAGCACACACAAAATCGCAAGGGCATCATGGCAATTCCACCATCCATCCATTCCACTCTCAATATGCCAAAAGTTGCATGGGGCAAGGGCTCTTATCTTTTTGACGCAGATGGCAAGCGCTATATCGATGGTTCTGGCGGGCCTGCGGTTTATTGCATTGGCCATGGCAATGAAGAAGTGAACGCCGCTATATCAGACCAGCTTTCACGCATTGCGCATGGCTATCGCTATAATTTTACGACTGACGCGTTGGAAGAATTGACAGAGATTGTGGCCGCGCGTTGTGGTGGCAGTTTAAAACACATGGTGTTTGTGACGGGCGGATCTGAAGCCGTTGAAAGCTGTTTGAAATTGGCCTTGCAATATCAATATGCCGTTGGCCAAAAAACGCGGCGCAAATTTATTGCGCGTGAAAGATCATGGCACGGCAACACCTTGGGCGCATTGTCTGTTTCCGGCTTTCTGGAACGCAAGTTGGCCTTTGAAGGCGCGTTGATCGACACCATTCGCTTAGCTCCCACCAATGAATACCGCGGCGGTTCGGCTGAAGCATCGGCCCAAGAGTTGGAAGATGCGATCCTTCTGCATGGCGCAAAGAACATTGCTGCATTTATATTTGAACCTGTGGTGGGTGCTGCGGGCGGTTGTGTGCCAGCCCCTGAAGGCTATGCCAAACGCGTGCGCGAGATTTGTGACAGGCATGGCGTGTTGATGATTGCCGATGAGGTGATGTGTGGCGCTGGCCGCACGGGCCATTGGCGAGCGTTAGAACGCGACGGCGCAGAGCCTGATATTATGTCTGTGGCCAAAGGGTTGGCGGCTGGATATTTGCCGCTGGGAGCTGCGGTTTATTCTGAAAAAATTAGCGCTGCATTTGGGCACGTGCCACAAACCGGGCACACATTCACGGGCCACACGGCCTGTTGTGCGGCAGGGGTTGCCGTTCAAAAAATTGTGGCCCGTGAAAAATTGGTGGAACGGGTTTTAGCCAATGAAGCAAAGTTCAAAGCGATGATTGTCGATGCCGTTTCAAGCATTGAAGCGGTGGGTGATATTCGCGGGCGGGGCTATTTCATGGCGCTGGAGCTGGTGCAAGACCGTGCGAAGAAAACGCCATTTCCGGCGGAGCGCAAGTTGTTTATGAAAATTCGCCAACAGGCTTTGGCCAATGGGTTAATATGTTATCCGGTCGGCGGCAATGTTGATGGCATTGCGGGCGATGTGGTGATTTTGGCCCCGCCTTATAATGCCACAGATGATGAGCTTGGTGAAATTTGTGACAAGTTGGGCAAAAGCTTAAAGCAAATGCTCAACGTTTAAACGGCGCCATGCCCAGCCGCGCTAATTCGTCTGCGCGTTCATTTTCCGGGTGGCCGGCATGGCCCTTTACCCAATGCCAAGTGATTTCATGGCGGGTGATGGCTTCATCCAACGCCTGCCATAATTCTAAATTTTTCACGGGCTTTTTATCAGCGGTTTTCCAGCCGTTGCGCTTCCAACCGAAAATCCATTTGGTGATGCCGTCTTTCACATATTGTGAATCGACATGCATCTCCACCGCGCAAGCACGCTTCAAACCATTCAGCGCTTCGATGGCGGCTTTCAGTTCCATCCTGTTGTTGGTGGTTTCCTGCTCGCCGCCATAAAGTTCTTTGCGCGTGCTGTTATACTCTAAAATTGCGCCCCAACCGCCGGGGCCGGGGTTTCCCGAACACGCGCCATCGGTGTGGATAATAACTTTATTGTCTGTCATGCCGAAGGCTCGGCAGGGCCACGCAATTCACGCGGCAGTTTAAAGGAAACATTTTCTTCGCGCAGCACCACGTTTTCAACTGTCACATCATAATGCAAACGAAACGCATCTATAATTTCGTTGACCAAAACTTCCGGCGCTGAAGCACCCGCTGAAAGCCCAATGGTTTTTAAACCTTGCAGCGTGGGCCAATCCAAATCTGTGGCGCGCTGTACCAAAAGCCCGCGCGGGCAGCCGCTTTTTTCGCCCACTTCCACCAAGCGTTTCGAGTTGGATGAATTGGGCGCACCCACAACAATCAACGCTTCGATCTGCTTGGCGATGGATTTCACCGCCTCTTGCCTGTTGGTGGTGGCGTAACAAATATCTTCCTTCAGCGGGCCTGTGATATTTGGAAAACGATTTTGCAAAACTGTGATCACGTCTTTCGTGTCATCAACTGATAATGTGGTTTGGGTTACAAACGCAAGCTTGGCAGAATCGCGCACATTGACATGCGAAGCATCTTCAGGGGTTTCGATCAGCGTGATAGCACCCGGCGGCAATTGCCCCATGGTACCGATCACCTCGGGGTGGTTCTTGTGGCCGATCATAATAATTTCCAAGCCTTGTTCAAAATGGCGCTTGGCTTCCATGTGAACTTTGGTGACCAAGGGGCAGGTGGCATCAATTTGAAACAGCGCACGGCGCTGGGCTTCCTGGGGCACAGCTTTAGGAACGCCGTGGGCAGAGAAGATCACCGGCCTGTCGCCCGGCGGAATTTCATCAAGTTCATCCACAAAAATGGCACCCTTGGCTTTTAAATCATCCACCACGAATTTATTGTGCACAATTTCATGGCGCACATAAACCGGCGCTCCATAAAGTTCCAGCGCACGCTCAACAATATCAATGGCCCGCACAACACCTGCGCAAAATCCCCGCGGCGCGGCAAGCAAAATTTTTAAACGTGGCAAAGTCATTCTAGTGAAATGTGCGCTGGCCAAGGCCTTGTCAAGCCAGTTTGCTGAACTCCCTGAAAAGGGGCACCACGCTCTTGAATTGGCGCGGACCGGGCAACAAAAAACAGCCTGTTGGCGAAATTCACATTCGCCACAGGCTGCGCATATTTATATAGGCAACGTTTGTGCGGCAGTTACTTCATGGTTTGAAAGGCACCCTGTTGGCAAGCCGTCATAAAATCATCTGTCGTCAAGGTGCCATTGGTTTTCGTTGTCATCTTCATCGTGGACATTTGATCAAGATAGGGCTTTGCTTCCGTATCAGACCAATTTGTTTCGGTTCCCATATGAACTTTGCCCATCGTTGCTGTGCAATCTTCTTTGCTGACCTTTGCTGCCAAGGCGCCCGTTGTGTCGCCGGCGGCTGTGGCTCCAGTTGCAGCTGTCTGAGCAAATGCAAGCGTTGAGCTCAGTGCAGCGATTGTCAATGCAGTCAATATGATTTTCATAGTCTAGCTCCAATGATTTCTTGCACACATCATCGTATGCATGCACATCAAACCCAAGGGGCTGACTATTGTTCCCAAAACATGTTGTGATATCGCAAAAGCAGCGGTTTTTTTGCCCGTTTCCAAATTCGAAAAATAAATCAGATAAATAATTTCTTCAGGAGGAACATCATCACCTTTAAGCCAGTTTTAGGAATATGCCCTGTCCTCAAGCAGAGAAAAGCCATTCATGCAGCAAGCTTCATGGACGAGGAATTTTCTTAGGTCCAACCGTGAAGGTGAATGGCGTCCTGTAAGGGGCAACAACGAAATAAGAATTGAACTGCTGCCGGTTTCACGGACACTGAGTTAAGCGTGTCGATCAACACTTTGCCGGCAAGCTGATCGGCGGGTGATTTCTTGTATATCCCAAACGGAACGGCCAACACAAGGAAGTCGGTCGCACCCGCAACGCCAGCGAATGTCAGCAACTGTTGGTTTCTTGCGAGCCATTGTTTCCTCAGGCGATGTTTTCTCAGGCGATGTCAATGAAAATTTTGCCGCCATCAACTTTGACGGGATGGGTTTTCAGGTTAATGCAGACAGGAGCGCCCTTGGCGGCACCAGTTGTATAGTCAAAGCGCCCGTTGTGCTTGGGGCACTCGATGGTGTGATCCATCACCAGGCCATCAGCCAAATGAATCTTCTCATGCGTGCACAAGCCGTCGGTGGCATAGTATTTGTCGTCAGGTGAGCGGTATATCGCGAAGGTTCGGCCCGCATGGTCGAAGCGGAACACATCTTCGTTCGCCACGTCATCAGCAGCACAGGCTTCAATCCAGTTGGCCATTATCAAAAGCTCTCCTTTGCTCTCTGTCATCAAAATGGATTAGACCGTGAAGGCCGAACGGAAGGCCTCCAGTGCGACGTTCTCATCGCCA
>JANXRO010000228.1 GCA_025356765.1 Hyphomicrobiales bacterium
GTATAAACTGATGCTGTCGCAGCAGAAAAGTCGACGATAACAGTGCCATTGCCACCCATGCCATCAAATGTCTTGCTACCATAAATCATTCGTTGTGCAACAAGGTCATCACCACTGCCGGTGGTCACATCGAATAGTTCGATATTTGTGATGGTTGTGCCGTCAGAAAAATATGTGGCAGCGCCATCAATCGTAATGTTGGTTGTCATATCGCTGCGATTAAGTATCAGCCTGTCTGTGCCAGCCCCGCCATCAAATGCGTCAGCGCCCGCACCCGTTGCCACCAAAGTATCATCGCCATTGCCGCCGTAGATGCTGTCTTGACCTGTTCCTGCGTCCAAATAGTCAGGGCCATCGCCGCCAATCAATATGTCGTTGCCAGCGCCTGTATAGATTGTGTCGGCATTCGAGCCGCCGGTTACAATGAAATTTTCAACATTATATGTGGTTGCGGTGCGCACGCCGTCTGAAAAGTACACGCCATTCGTAAGGCCGCCTGTATAGATCGATACAGCAACGCCTGAAAAATCAATGATTGCCGTATCATTGCCCGCCATTCCGTCAAAGCTCTGGCTGCCATAGACCATTCTCAAGGCAATCCGATCATCTCCACTGCCAATAACGACATCAAAAAGTTCAATGTTGGCAATGCTTGTTCCATCAGAAAAATGTGTCGAGGCACCGTCGATTATCACCGCTGTGGTTAAATCACTGCGATTAAGTTGCAACCGATCAACGCCAGCGCCGCTGCCCGTTGCAACAAGCGTGTCGTCGCCATTGCCGCCGTAAGCCACATCTTGCCCAGTTCCCACCACGTTCAAATAGTCGCCACCATCGCCACCAATTAACGTGTCGTTGCCCGCACCAGCATAAATCGTATCAGCGTTTGAGCCACCCAAGACCACATAGTTTTCAACATTGGTCAGAGTCGCAATATGTGTTCCGTCTGAAAAATAGATGCCGTTGGTAACACTGCCAGTATAGATCGCGGTGATAGAGGTGGAATAATCAACGATGGCGGTGTCATTGCCTGCCAACATATTTGCGGCATGAGAACCCGTGGCCATGTTCAGAGACGTGAAATCTGCCCCAGCTGTGAACGTGTTGTTGCTCAGAACATCATTGTCTTTGATAGTAAAAGTGGTTGAACCGATAACATCTGTTGCCGTCAGTGCCAATTGTGAATGGATGACAATCCCAAATGTTTCATAGGCCTCAGCGATGGCATCGTTGTTGATGTGAACCGTGAATGTTTGCGTTGTCTGGCCCACGGCAAAAACTAGGGGAGTTCCAACAATAGCGTTAAAATCAGAACTGTTTAGATTTCCATATGTTCCCGAAGTACTTGCATAAACTGTTTCTGCAGAAGTGGTATCAACCCGCGTTGCTGTAAATGTAATCGTGCCAGCACTTTCATCAAATACGCT
Organism: Hyphomicrobiales bacterium; assembly: GCA_025356765.1. Lineage (GTDB taxonomy): Bacteria > Pseudomonadota > Alphaproteobacteria > Rhizobiales > Aestuariivirgaceae > Aestuariivirga. The sequence goes on from JANXRO010000228.1 coordinate 1,428, forward strand.
GCCGCTCGGTGAGATAGACCAGTTGGTTTGATAATTTGGTACGGCAAGCGATTGATGGATATTGGCTCCGCTGGTGCCCACATCAAACGACACCAAGTCACCAGCATTCACGCCCGTAAGCTGTGCAATTTTTTGCCACTGGTTGTTGGTATCGGATGTTTTAATTTCCAACCAAGAAAAAAGCCCCGAACTGTCTTGTTCCATTCGAACATAAGTTGAAAGTGCTTGGCCACCCAAATATGCCGCATTGGTCAAGGCAGAAAGATCAATAACGTCTCCTTCGGCCACGTTGTAACTGATTTGATTACCTTGATCGTAATCTTTGATTGTCTCAATATTTAATAGAGAGGACGCATTCAAAGTAAAAATGTTCGAACCCTTACCGCCAGTCAGCATGGTTTTGTTGCTCCTCTATTTCAATGGATGTTGCCACTGGCGATTGCTGCTAACAGTGACTGCATTTGAGTCTGAAAATGTGTGCTGGTAAAATTGGGCCTGCTCGGGGCCACTGCGAAATGCAATGATTAATAGCCCAGTGCCATCATGGTGGGCTAGAAAAGCAAGATGCCGGTTGTGCGTAAGGGCATGGGTGGTCATTCGCCTGCTTTCATGAGTGAGGATTAAAATTGAACACACTCAAGCATGACTCATATCCAACGTGAATTAATCAGCGCTGGAATTCGTTTACAATTGGATTCAGTTTTTGAAACTGTGGCTGTTTTTTAATGCGTTGATGAACAGCAGGTTAAAATTGCAAAACCGTCACACCAAGTTCCAATCGGTTCCCGCGTTGCCCAGGTTGGCATCGCCTTGGTGTTGGCCATTAACAATGTCCCATATATAGAACTGGCCTGTGGTGGTGTTTTTGAGGAACAGATCAGACGTGCCGTCACCATTGGCATCACCCACATGGGCCACGATCCAGTCGGTGCCGATGATTCCAAGGCTGGAGGTTGATCCTACATGGTCTTGTTGGTCGAGCATCCACAGGTAGAGCTGGCCCGTGATGTTGTTGCGCAATACAAGGTCGCTGATGCCGTCATTGTTAAAATCGCCAGCACCCGCCACATTCCATGCCGTGCCAATGGCTCCAAAGTTAAAGCCATTGGACACCGAACTGTTGGTCATATCCCAGGCATAAACCAAACCATCAGAGGTGCGTTGCAACATCACATCAGCGGTGCCATCGCCGTTGAAATCACCAACAGCCACGGCCTTCCAATCTGTGCCCAGCACGCCAAGGCTTGATGTTGAAGCCACCACATCGTTCTTCATGTTATAGATATAAAGCTGGCCGTTGGTGGAATTGCGCCACAAAATATCGCCGGTTCCGTCATTGTTGAAATCACCAGATCCAACAACATCCCAAGCTGTGCCAATGTTGCCCAAGCTGGCGGAACCCGATTGGACATTGTTGTTAAAGTTCCAGATATAAAACTGGCCCGTGGTTGTGTTCTTCCACATGAAATCAGAAGTGCCATCGCCATTGAAGTCGCCCGTGGTTTCCAAAGTCCATTGTGCTCCAATAGCACCGTGGTTGGTACCACCGGAGACCACGTTATTTGTAAGATCACGAATTTGCGATGTTCCCGTGGAAGCTTGAAACCACAACAGATCGGTTGTGTTATCCGCGTTAAAATCCCCATGGGGGTCTTGGATCACAATGGTCTTATCGGTGAACTTCAACACTTCAACGCCTGTCAAAGTGTCTGTCCCGTCTTTGCCCGCTGTAATGGTCCACGAGCCATCATTGTTGTGCACCCGCGTTGTGCCAACAGAACTTACGCCATATACTGAAGTGTCACGCCCACCGCCACCAGACAACGTGTCGTTTCCTGTTCCGCCGTTCAATAAATCATTGCCAACATCACCATAAAGCGCATCCGTGCCAGCGCCGCCGCTCAGCGAATTATTCACAAAATTGCCATGAATGGTGTCATTGCCGCCGCCGCCAACTGCATTTTCAATAATTGCAGTATAGGCAATTGAAATATTTTTCGTCATTCCCTTGGCGTCAGAAAATGCACCAGGTGTAAGATCAATGTTGGAGTTGGTATTATACCCACTCAAATCGAGCGTGTCGTTTCCGGAAGAATCATAAAGGCACAAAATTGGGTGCAGGTTCTGGGTAAAATCATAAATCGGCGCTTCGCTTCCTGTAATGGTGGAATGGAAACCGTATACTGTGTCGCCTGTGCGCGTGGTGGTTGATGCACCATAGGCCGCTTGCATCACCATGATATCGTCAAGCATGGGTGTTTGCGGATCATAACCCGCATCCCATTTGGCCCAGGCAATTTCCGTGCTGTAAAGCACGCCAGTTTGCGAATCCGTGCCATCGCCCCAACTTGGGCCGAAATAAGACATGATGGAATAGACAGCGCTATCTTGGAAGTTGGTTGGCTCGGGTGTGCCATTACCCGCATTATAATTACCGGCATGGTTTAACCCAAATGCATGGCCCAGTTCATGGATGAATGTTGCAAAACCATGTTGACCGATAACAGGGTGCAAAAGATCGTCTGTTAAGCCGCCCTGGGCACCATTATAAAAACTATTGAACCAAGCTGCGCCATCTTGCGGGAAATAAGTATATGCATATCCGCCACCCATAGCCGCATTGGTTGAATTCGCCATTTCGATGTTGCTGGTTGTGGCAGTTGTTAAAACCAAGTTTGGAGCTATAAGATCGTCCCACAGAGTGATGGCCAAAGTTCCCATTGTTTGCTGTTGGGCCGAAAATGCGCTGAAACCAGCAGCAGTTGCTTGATCAGTAAAATTAGCACTGGTTGTGGGAAAAGCATATGTTATCGTGTTGCCAGACCAATAATTGCC